>CBDUYA010000033.1:0-14236 GCA_965371335.1 uncultured bacterium
GGTGTAGGTGTTGCCGATCGAGCGCAGGGAGACGTCGCGCTGCGGCCGCCGGCGCCGGGTGAACCAGCGGCGCTCCTTGGCGTGCTGCGCCAGCAGCCCCTCCGCCGCCAGCTCCTCGACCAGCGGAAACACCTCGGGGCCGTACAGCTCGCGGTCGCGCGGCTCCTCCAGCGGGATCTCCGCGCCGGCGCAGACCAGGTGCGCCCGCGCGATCACCGGATTGGCGGGATCGAAGACGACCTCCTCGTAGCCCCGGGTCATGAACTGATCGGGGTTGGCCATGAAGTACTGATCGAGCGCGTCCGGCATCGCGATCAGGATGGTCAGCGACGGCCGGTCCTCGCGGCCGACCCGGCCGATGCGCTGCCATGACGAGACGATGCTGCCGGGATAGCCGACCAGGATGCAGACGTCGAGGCCGCCGATGTCAACGCCGAGCTCCAGGGCGCTGGTGGAGATCACTCCCTGCAGCTCGCCGCTGAACAGGCGGCCCTCGATGGCGCGCCGCTCCTCCGGCAGGTAGCCGGATCGGTAGGCGCTGATCCGGTCGCGGTAGCGCGGCGCCGACTCGAGCAGCCACGAGTGCATCAGCTCGGTGATGGTGCGCGCCTTGGTGAAGGCGATCACGCGGAAGCCGGCGTCGAGGGCCATGGCGAAAAGCTGCGTCGCCACGGTGTAGGGGCTGGCGGTCGGGTTGACGAACATCAGGTGCTTCTCGGCGCACGGCGCGCCGTTGCGATCGACGACGGCGAGCGGCCGCCCGGTGAGCGCCTCGCCGTGGGCGCCCGGATTGGCGATGGTCGCCGACGAGGCGATGATGCGCGGCCGCCGTCCGTACAGCGATACCACCCGCTGCAGGCGGCGCAGAATGTGATGCAGGTGCGATCCGAAGATCCCCCGGTAGACGTGCAGCTCGTCGATCACGATGCTGTCGAGGTTGCGGAAGAACGGCCGCCAGTCGTCATGGTGCGCCAGGATGCCGAGGTGCAGCATGTCGGGGTTGGTGATCAGGATATCGGGCGGGTCGGCCTTGATGCGGCGGCGGGCCGCATCGGGCGTGTCGCCGTCGTAGATGGCGGCGCTGACCGGGCGGCCGCTGCCGGGGAGCGTCCCCGCGGCCGGCACCAGTCCGCCATGGCGCGCCGCCGCCCCCGCCAGCTCGCGGATCCCGAGCAGCTGATCCTGGGCGAGCGCCTTGTACGGAAAGAGATAGAGCGCCCGCGATCCAGGCCGCTCGAGCGCCGCCTCGAGGGTCGGCACCAGGTAGACGAGGCTCTTGCCGCTGGCGGTCGGGGTGACCGTCAGGACGTCTTCACCCGCCCGGCAGCGATCGATCGCCTCCGCCTGGTGCGACCAGGGATTGGCGATGCCGAGTTCGCCGAGGGCGGCGTGCAGGGCGGGCGGCAGCGGCTCGGAGAGCGAAGCGCAGGAAGCCGGCTGCGCCGGAACCGACAGCAGGTGGCGGACATCGCGGCCGACCCGGTCGTGGCTGCGGATGCGCTCGATGAACTCGGAAACGTCGGGGGGCGCCGGCCGGGCGGAGCGTCCCGCCGTCCCGGACCTCACTTTTTCGCTTCCGCCGAGTAGTCGTAAAAGCCGCGCCCCGATTTCTTCCCGAGCTGCCCGGCGTCGACCATGCGACGCAGCAGCGGGCAGGGGCGGTACTTCGGATCGCCGAAACCGTCGTGCAGGATCTCCATGATCGACAGGCAGGTGTCGAGACCGATGAAATCGGCGAGGGCGAGCGGTCCCATCGGGTGGTTCATGCCGAGCTTCATCACCGTGTCGATGTCGTCGCGGCTGCCGACCCCTTCGTACAGCGTGTAGATCGCCTCGTTGATCATCGGCATCAGCACCCGGTTGGAGATGAACCCCGGGTAGTCCTGCGCCAGCACGGGGGTCTTCCCCATCTTCTCGGCGAGGGCGCGGGTCGCGGCGACCGTCTCCGGCGACGTCCCCTGGCCGGAGACGATCTCGACCAGCTTCATGATCGGCACCGGATTCATGAAGTGCATGCCGATGACCTTCGCCGGCCGCCCGGTCGCGGCGGCCACCCGCGTGATCGGCAGCGACGAGGTGTTGGTCGCCAGGATCACATCCTTGCGGCAGGTCGTGTCGAGCGCCTCGAAGATCCGTATCTTCAGGGTGAGGTGCTCGCTCACCGCCTCGACGACGAAATCACATTCGGCGAACGACTTCAGATCGGCGGCCGTCTTGATGCGGCCGAGCGCCGCCTCCCGATCGTCGGCCGACAGTTTTCCCTTGTCGACCTGGCGTTGCATGTTCCTGCCGATGGTCGCGGTCGCCTTCTCCAGGGCGCCCGCCGCGGTGTCCTGCAAGACAACCCGAAGCCCGCTCGCCGCGGCGACATGGGCGATGCCGCTCCCCATCTGGCCGGCGCCGACCACTCCAATCATCCTGATCGGTTCAATACCCATTGGTCACCTCACACGGGGCTGATGGCCATCGCCACCGCGTTGCCGCCGCCCAGACAGAGCGCCACGATTCCCTTCTTCGCCCGGCGCTCGGCCATGGCGTGGATGAGCGTGGTCAGAACGCGGGCGCCGCTGGCGCCGATCGGATGGCCGATGGCGACCGCCCCGCCGTTCACGTTGACCCGCTCGGGATGGAGCTTCAGCTCTCTCATCAGCGCCACCGCCTGCACCGAGAACGCCTCGTTCAGCTCGAACAGGTCGACCTCGTCGACGCTCCAGCCGGTCTTCTCGAGCACCATCTTCACCGCGTCGACCGGCGCCATCATCACCATCTTCGGCTCAATGCCGCTCGACGCGTAGGCGACGATCTCGGCCTGCGGCCGGTGGCCACCCCGCTTCGCGAACTCCTCCGACATCACCACCATCGCCGAGGCGCCGTCGTTGACGCCGGGCGCGTTGCCGGCGGTGACGGTGCCGTCCTTCCGGAACGCCGGTTTTAATTTCGCCAACGCCTCGAGCGAGGTGTCGCCGCGCGGTGACTCGTCGGCTGCGAACGCAACATCCGGTCCCTTGCGCTGCTTGATCATGATCGGAACGATCTCCGCCTTGAACCGGCCGGCCTCGATCGCGGCCACCGCCTTCTTGTGGCTGTTGAGGGCGTACTCGTCCTGCGCCTGGCGCGAGATGTCGTACTTCTCCGCCACCACCTCGCCGCAGCATCCCATATGGAAGTCTTCGTAGATCTCCCACAGTCCATCGTGCACCATCGAGTCGACCATGTTTCCGTGGCCGAGGCGCAGCCCCTCGCGCGCCCCCATGATCAGGTACGGCGCATTGCTCATCGACTCCATGCCGCCGGCCACCATCACCTCGTGGTCGCCGAGACGGATCGCCTGGGCCGCCAGTGACACCGCCCTCAGCCCCGATCCGCACACCTTGTTGACGGTCATCGCCGGGACGGTCACCGGCAGTCCGGCCTTGAGGGCCGCCTGGCGCGCCGGGTTCTGACCGAGCCCGGCCGACAGGACATTACCCATGATCACCTCGTCGATCTGGTCCGGCTTCACGCCGGCCCGGGTCAACGCCTCCTTCACGACGGCCCCCCCCAGATCGACGGCCGGGCTCTTCTTGAGCGTTCCGAGGAACTTACCGACCGGCGTCCGACAGGCGCCGACGATGACAGCTCTTTTCATGGCATCCTCCCTGGAAAAGCTGGGTGCGGCCAGTATATCAACAAGCGATTCAAGGAATAAGGATTTGTTTACGATCCTGGTGCTTGACCGGGGGGGCCCGTTTCGGTATATAGGGGGGCATGGGATTCAAGGTGCCGCGGCGGGTCGCCTGAGGGGCCGCGGAGAGGAACTCGGGAGGAGCCGATGAAACTTCAGGATTGGAGCATCAAGCCGTTGAGGCCGAAGGTCGTGCCGACCGGGGACGATCCGCTGGCCGATGACATTCTGGTCAACACCATCGTCGCCACCAAGGAGGGGAAGAGGGTCCTCCTGCACCGCGTCAAGAAGATCCATCCGGACGGCACCGAGGAGGTCTTCATCATCAAGGCCTCGCCCAAGATTATCTCCACCGATCACTGATCGGCGTGCGCCGTAACGCCTCCTCCGCACTCGTTTTCGTTCTCTGCGCCGCCGTTCTGGTGACCGCAGGGCCCGGTTCGCCGGTCGTCCTTGCCAAGAAGAAGAAAGAACCTGTCCTCTACCGGCTCGTTCCGGGCCCCTACGACAGGAAGCGGATCGCCGACGAGAGCACACCGACCGCCAGCCAGTTCTCCCTCAAGGGACTGACCGTCTGGGTCGAGCCGCTCGACGCGGAGGGCCGCGCGCGGTTCATCAAGGGGATCAAGCCGGGCATGGACGATCCGTTCGCCACGGCGCCCGGCCGGCCGGAACAGTTCATGGTGTTCCGGGTGCTGTTCGACAACCGGACCGGCTCTCCCGTCACCTTCCAGCCGGGCAACGTGATGATCATCACCAAGCGGCAGGCTCACCGGTATCCGCTCGATTTCACCGATCTCTACTTGCAGGCGGAGCGGGCCGGGGTCGACAATCCGCAGCGCGCCACCAACCGGGTCATGCCGCTGCTCTACGACAGCAGCACGACGATCCCGGACGGCGCGCGAAAGGAGCGCCTGCTGGTGTTTCTCTCCCTGACGGAGAAGGAAAAATGGAAGGAGTTCGCCCTGCATTTCTCCTTCATTCAGATCGACTCCGATACCCACACCCTGTCGTTCACCTATCACAAGCAGGTCATAAAGGACTGATCGATGGCGGCGGAACGTCTCGACGGCAAGGCGGTCGCGGGAGAGATCCGCGCCGAGGTGGCGCGCGACGTGCGTGTGTTCGAGACTCGAACCGGCACGACGCCGCGGCTGGCGGCGGTCCTGGTCGGCGACGATCCGGCCTCGGCGGTCTACGTGCGCAACAAGATCGCCGCCTGTGCCGGGGCCGGCATCCGCTCCGCCGAGGTGCGGCTGGCGGGTGACACCGGGCAGGCACGCATCACCCAGGCGGTCCGCGCCCTCAACGACGATGACGACATCGACGGCATTCTGGTACAGCTACCGCTGCCGAGGGGGGTCGACCGGCTCGCCGTCCTGGCGGAGATCGATCCGGCCAAAGACGTCGACGGGCTGCACCCGATGAACGTCGGGCGCCTGGCGATGAAGCTCGACGCTCCCCTCCCCTGCACCCCGGCCGGCGTGATCGAGCTGCTGCGGCGATCCAACCTGCCGATCGCGGGGGAGCGCGCGGTGATCGTGGGGCGCAGCGAGATCGTCGGGCGACCGCTGGCGACCCTGCTGATGCACCGCGACGCCACCGTGACCGTCTGCCACTCGAAGACGAAGGATCTGCCGTCGATCACCCGCCAGGCCGATCTTCTGATCGCCGCCATCGGTCGTCCCGGCTTCGTGCGGGCGGAGCACATCCGGCCGGGCGCGACGGTGATTGATGTCGGCATCAACCGGGTCGAGGACCTGAAGCTGCTGGAAGGCTTCTTCGGCCCCGGCTCCCCCCGGCTGGCGCGGGCGCGGGAGAAGGGCTTCGCCCTGGTCGGCGATGTCCACCCGGCGGAAGGAGCGGAGCTGGCCGGCCACCTCACCCCGGTGCCGGGCGGCATCGGCCCGCTCACCATCGCCTGCCTGCTGCGCAATACGCTGCGCGCCGCCACCCTCCGCCGGGAAGCTCCCGGTCGCAGATGAACAGCGGCCCGGCCGATCATCCGTCTCCCGCGACCTCGTCCCACTTCGTCCTGCGCGTCGGCCTGACCGGCGGCATCGCCAGCGGCAAGTCGACCGTCGCCCGCACCTTCGCCGCCCTCGGCGCCACGGTGATCGACGCCGACGAGGTCGCCCACCGCCTGCTCGACCGGGGCGCTGCCGCCCACGACCGGGTGGTCGAGGCGTTCGGCCGCGACATCCTGCGCGACGACGGGTCGATTGATCGCGGATGCCTGGGCCGCATCGTCTTCGCTGACGCCGATCGCCGGCGCCGGCTCGAATCGATCCTCCACCCGCTGATCCGCGCCGAGGCAGAGGCGCGCATCGAGCGTCAGATCCGGCTCGGCAGCCGCATTGCCATCTCCAACGCGGCGTTGCTCGTTGAGGCCGGCCTCTACCGCGACTACGAGCGCGTCGTGGTGACGCACTGCGACACGGCGGTGCAGATCGAGCGTCTGATGAGCCGCGAGCGAATGTCCGAAGAGGACGCGCGGGCGCGCATCGCGGCGCAAATGCCGACCGCCGAGAAGGTGAAGGTGGCGCACTACACCATCGACACCGGCGACGGCTTCGCGCCGACGGAGATACGCGCGCGCGCCGTCTACCGCCACCTGCAATTCGACCTGCAGGCGCTCGCCCCGCGTTCCTGACCCGACCGCGTGGATGCGGGCCCCGTCCGCCCGCCAGGAGCCTGCCCGGGTAGTCCGCCGGTTCAGGCTGGCGGCGCCGGCGCGAGGTAGTCCGCCGTTTCAGCGCGGCGGCGCCGGCACGAGGTATTTCTCCGGTTCAGCGCGGCGGCGCCAGCACGATGTTGTCGATCAGGCGCGCCTTCCCGAAGCGGACCGCCACCGCGAGCAGCACCGGGCGCTGCACCCCGGTCACCGGCGTCAGCTCCTCGTTGTCGACCGCTTCGACGTAGTCGATGCGCGCCGGCGCCGCGGCCTCGATACGCTCGCGCGCCGCGCGCACCCGCGCCTCCACATCGGTCTCCCCCACGTGCACGGCAGCGGCCGCCTCGCTCAGCGCCCGGTAGAGAACCGGCGCGGCGTGGCGCTCCTCCGGGGTCAGGTAGACGTTGCGCGACGACAGGGCGAGACCGTCCTTCTGGCGCACCGTCGGGCAGCCGACGATCTCCGTCTCGTCGTGCAGGTCGCGCGCCATGCGGCGGATGATGCGCAACTGCTGCGCGTCCTTCTCGCCGAAATAGGCGGCCGCGGGCCGGACGATCGCCAACAGCTTGTGGACCACGGTGATGACGCCGCGGAAGTGTCCGGGGCGGCTGCGCCCGCAGAGGACGTCGGACATCTGTTCCACCTCGACGAAGGTGCGGTGTCCCGGCCGGTGGATCTCACCTTCATCCGGAACGAACAGCAGCGCGACCCCCGCGGCGCGCGTCAGCCCGGCATCGCGCTCGCCATCATGCGGGTAACCGGTGAAGTCTTCACCCGGTCCGAACTGCAGGGGATTGACGTAGATCGACAGGACGACCCGGTCGCACTCGGTGGTCGCCCGGCGCACCAGCGCCAGGTGGCCGTCGTGCAGCGCTCCCATGGTCGGGATGAAGCCGACCCGCTTCCCGGCGGCGCGGGCGGCGGCCGACAGATCACGCATGCGGGAGGCGGTGGTGACGGTTTCCATCGGGGGTTCATCCGCGGGACAGCGCGGCTCAGTTCCCGGCGCCGCGCGCCGGCGTGCGCACCGGCGACGGGACCGGATAGGTCTCCGCCGCGGAGGGAAACGACCCTTCCCGCACGTCGGCGATGAAACGACGCGCCGCGTCGGCGATCACCTCGCCAACCGCGGCATAGCGACGCACGAAGCGGGGCGGGGTCCCTTCCGTCAGGCCGACGAGGTCGTGGAACACCAGCACCTGCCCGTCGCAGTCAGGTCCGGCGCCGATACCAATGGTCGGGACGTCGATCGCCTCGCTCACCGCGCGCGCGGCCGGCGCCGGCATCCCCTCCAGAACGAGGGCGAAGGCGCCCGCCTCCTGAAGGGCCCGCGCGTCGTCGACCAGGGCGCGCACGTCGTCGCTCTTCTTCCCCTGCACGCGGTAGCCACCCATGACGTGCAGCGACTGCGGCGTCAGACCGATGTGCCCCATCACCGGGACCTCCGCTTCGCGCAGAGCGCGGACCAGCCCGGCCCGCTTGCGCCCTCCTTCGATCTTGACCGCCGCAGCGCCCGCCTCCTTGAGAAAGCGCCCGGCGTTGCGGATGGCGTCGCTCGTGCCGGTCTGGTACGACATGTACGGCATGTCCCCAACCACCAGGGCGTGGCGGGTGCCACGGACCACGGCGCGGGCGTGATGCAGCATTTCGTCCATGGTGACCGGCAGGGTGCTGTCGTAGCCGAGGACGGTGTTGGCGAGGGAGTCCCCCACCAGGATGATGTCGACGCCGGCCTGATCGAGCAGGCGCGCCGTCGGGCAGTCGTAGGCGGTGAGCATGACGATGCGGCGGCCGCCCTGCTTGCGGGACCTGATGTGGGGAACGGTGATCGGACGCGGCGGAGCGGAACCGGGAGCGGTGTCCCTCGGAACGGAACTCATGCAGCCTCCTTCTCCCCTCCGGCGAGCCGCCGGTAGAGGGAACGGATCATAAGGTCGTTGCCCGAGCGCGCTTCAGGAACCAGTCCATCCCGGTCCCCGCGAGGATCCGAGTGGGATGTAGTACTGCACGCCCCGCTGCATCGACTTGATCTGGCGTAGAACCTCTTCCAGGTCCTCCTGGCTCTTGACGAAATCGATGTCGGACGTCTCGATGACCAGGAGAGGCGTCCGACTGTAGTGGAAGAAGAAATAATTATAGGCCCGATTCAGCTCGGAGACGTATTTTTCCGAGATCTCCTTCTCATAGTCCCGCTTGCGGTTGCGGATACGCCCCATCAGGATGTCGTCGCGCGCCTGCAGGTAGATCACCAGGTCGGGGTGAGGCACCTGCTCCTCGAGGACGGTGTAGATCTTCTCGTACACCATCAGCTCGGAGTCATTCAGATTCAGGTAGGCGAAGATGCGGTCCTTGGCGAAGATGTAATCGCACACCACCGACTGGCGGAAAAGGTTCCCCTGGGCGAGTTCCTGCTGCTGGCGGAAGCGGTTGAGCAGGAAGAAGAGCTGGCACTGGAAGGCGGCGCCGGGCGTGTCCTGGTAGAAATCGTGCAGGAAGGGGTTCTCGGTCCGCTCCAGCACCTTGCGGGCCTCGAGCCGCTCGGCCAGGAAGTCGACGAGGCTGGTCTTGCCGACGCCAATCGGGCCCTCGACAGCGATCGATTTAAAGTTCATCCGTGTCCGTCCGTGGGCGAGAAAGGCATTATAGACGCGCGTAATCCGGCGCGCAAATGCGGCTCCCGCGGCGCGGCCCGAGGCGCTCCACCCGGCTGCGATCGGAACAGGCGGTGAGCATGGCGGCGGCCGATCGGCCGAGCACCGGGTGCCGGACCCGCGGGGCGATTTCGGCCAGCGGCACCAGAACGAAGCGGCGCAGGTGGAGGCGCGGATGGGGCAGATCGATCCCGGGGCCGAACACCCGCCGGTCGCCGCACAGCAGCAGATCGAGGTCGATGCGGCGCGGCCCGCCGGGAACGGTCCGGACCCGCCCCATCGCCCGCTCGATTTCGAGGCAGGCCCGCAGCAACGCCCCGGGGGTCCCGTCCCAGCGGCAACCGACCACCTGGTTGAGGAATTCCCCCTGCGCGACCTCCCCGACCGGCTCGGTCCGGTAAATCGACGAGCGGGCGACGACCGCCGCCCCGGCCCGGCGCAGCAGCAGGCGGGCCCGGGCGAGGTTGGCGTCCCGGTTGCCAAGATTCGACCCGAGTCCGACGTAGGCCTGCACAGCGGCCCTCCGCGCAATCTAAAGCGTTATGATACAGACACTTAGGGGTGGGCCGATGGCGGCCGGCCCGGCCCCGCTCGTTGACAGGTAAAGATAGCATCTGCTAGCATCCCTGTTTCGCAAAAACTTTGTTCGATCTGGCATCATTCGCGGCCGGCGAACCGCCGCGGGCAGATCGCCCCCGGCCTCACCGGCACATTCCAGGCGCTGACGAACGGAGCGATATGAAAAAGAGCACTAAGAAGGTTACCCGCCCCGCCGCCAAGGCGGTCCCCACCAACACGTGGATGATTCAGGATAAGGCGCTCAAGGAGCTGGAGCGCGGCATGACTCACCTGCACAAGCAGCAGTACGCCGAGGCCCTGAAGAACTTCAAGACGATCATCGACGGCTACCCCGAGGACAAGGAGCTGCTCGATCGGGCCCGGGTCTACCAGCGGATCTGCGAGAGCCGGATGAAGAGCCCGCCCGCTACGCCGAAGGATCCGGCCAATCTGTTTTATCTCGGCGTCATCAAGGCGAACGAGGCGGACTTCGACGGCGCAGTCGGCTACCTGCAGAGCGCCCTGCAGGCGAGCCCCGAAGACGAGAAGATCCACTACGTTCTCGCCTCGACGCTGGCGCTCAAGGGGGAGCGCGAGAGCGCCGTCAACCACCTGAAGCAGGCGATCGATCTGAACGCGCTGAACCGCATCCATGCCCGGAACGACCCCGATTTCGAGCCGATCCGGGACGACGATGCGCTGCAGAACCTCCTCTACCCGGAGGAGGCCTAGCCAGAATGGCACGGGGCTATTGGTGAGCGAGCCGTGGTGAGCCGGAAGAAGAAAGCCCGGCGGCCCGCGCACGGGGCGGTCCGTAAGAGCGCGGTCCACAAGAGCAAGGCCCGCAAGAGCAAGGCCCGCAAGACCAGCGCGAAGAAGGCAAGGCCGCGCCACGCCGCCGGAAGCGCGGCGGTGATTCCCCGCCTCGCACCTCCGGTCACCATTCCCCGCCCCTCGATGTCGATCGTGCGGCAGCCGAACCACCTCCCGGGTGCGGCGAACTCGACCTCCAGTCCGAGCCACCAGGCGCCGCACACTCCGGCGCCGCCCGCCGGGGTGAATTTCGCGCCGAGCGGCGTCGACGGACGGGGCAACCTCGCCAACAGCGCCTATCCGCTCCGGCCGGTCGGTCCGCTCCCCGGCGATGAAAAGCAGAGAAGGCGGCGCGATCGGACCAGGCGTGAGGTCCGCGCCCTCGTCCTGGCGGCCGGCCTCGGCAAGAGGATGCATTCGCGGGCCTCGAAGCTGGTTCACAACATCGCCGGGCGGCCGATGGTCCGTCACGTGGTCGAGGCGACCCGGGCGGCCGGCGTGACGCAGGCGGTGGTGATCATCGGCAATCAGGCCGAAGAGGTGCGGCGCGCCATAGGCGACGGCGACAAACGGATTGCCTTCGCCTTCCAGAAGGAGCAGCGGGGCACCGGCCACGCGGTGCTGTGCGCCGAGCGCCACCTGCGCGGCTATGAGGGGGACGTGCTGATCCTGAACGGCGACCTGCCGGCGCTCCGCCCGCAGACCCTGCGCGCTTTCATGGAATTCCACCGCTCCAGCGAGGCGCCGCTCAGTCTGATGACGACGGTCATCAAGGATCCCCGTGGCTACGGCCGGGTGATCCGCAACTACGCCGGCGATCTGTCGCGCATTGTCGAGGAGACCGACGCGACACCGGAGGAACGGGCGACGCGGGAGATCAACTGCGGGATCTACCTGGCCGACGCGGCCCACCTCTGCACGCCGTTGAAGCGGGCCAACACCAACAACGCCCAGGGAGAGATCTACCTGACCGACCTGATCGAAATCCTGCATAAGGACGGACGCACGGTGGCCGCCTACCGGCACCCGGAGCCCGAAGAGGTTCTCGGCGTCAACGACCGCCGCGAGCTGGCGGCGGCGGCCCGCGCCCTTTACCGGCGCAAGGCGCGCGAACTGATGGCCTCCGGCGTCAGCTTCATCGATCCCGACCGCACCTACATCGACGCCCAGGTCAAGGTAGGGCGCGATTCGATCATCGAGCCGGGTGTGATGCTGCTCGGCGCGACCACGATCGGCGAGAACGTGCACCTCGGGGCGGGCAGCCGGGTGATCGATTCGAGCATCGGCGACGGCACCGAGGTCCTCCCCTACTGCGTCATCGGCGAGGCCCGCATCGACCGCAATTGCCGCATCGGCCCGTTCGCGCACCTGCGGCCCGGCAGCCTCCTCGACGAGGAGGCGCGGGTCGGCAATTTTGTCGAGACCAAGAAGACCCACCTCGGCAAGGGCAGCAAGGCGAACCACCTCTCCTACCTGGGGGACGCGGAAATCGGCCGTGGTGCGAACATCGGCGCCGGAACGATCACCTGTAATTACGATGGGGTGTCGAAGCACCGGACAGTGATCGAGGACGACGTGTTCATCGGCAGCGACACCCAGCTGGTGGCGCCGGTGCGCCTGAAGCGCGGCGCCTTCGTCGGGGCCGGCTCGACCATCACCCGGGACGTGCCAGCGCACAGCCTCGCGCTGTCGCGGGCCAAACAGACGGTAAAGGAGAACTGGGCCCGCCGCTTCGGCCCGCAGGCCAGAAGAAAGAGCCCCGCCAGGAAGCCCGGCAAGCGCTCGAAATAAACGCCTTGCCAGCGACGCGCAGGGCTCGCCTGAATTGACAACGCACTTCTGACTCGGGGTAGCGCGGACCGCCATCCGGCGGTATATTGAGGTTCACCATGTGCGGCATCGTTGGCTATATCGGCAAGAAGAAGGTCAGCACCGTCCTGCTGGACGGTCTGCGCCGCCTCGAATACCGCGGCTACGACTCGGCCGGGATCGCCCTGATCGACAATGGCAAGATCAACATCGTGCGCAGCGCCGGTAAGCTCAGGGATCTCGAGGAAAACCTCAGTCTGGCGACACTCGACGGCTCGTTCGGCTTGGGGCACACCCGCTGGGCAACGCACGGCCGGCCGACCGAGGAGAACGCCCATCCGCATCGCGACTGCACCGGCTCCCTCGTGGTCGTGCACAACGGCATCATCGAGAACTACAAGGATCTGAAGAAAGAGCTGCGCGCGGCGGGACATACTTTCAAGACCGAGACCGACACCGAGGTGATCGCGCACCTGATCGAGGAGGCGCGGTCCGGCGAGGAAGGACTGTCGCTCGAGGAGGCACTGCGCAAGGCGGTGCCGCGCCTGCAGGGGAGCTACGCCTTCGCCGTCGTGTCGGCCAACGACCCGGAGAAGATCGTGGCGGCCCGCAACGGCCCGCCGCTGGTCATCGGCCTCGGCAACGACGAGTACTTCGTCGCCTCCGACATCCCCGCCATCCTGCACCACACCCGGGATGTCTTCTTCCTGGACGATCGCGAGACCGCCGTCATCACGCAGGCGGGAGTGGTGATCACCAACGGCGAGGGGCAGACCGTCTCCAAGGCGGTGCAGCGCATCACCTGGGACCCGATCATGGCCGAAAAGGCCGGCTTCAAGCACTTCATGCTCAAAGAGATCTACGAGCAGCCGCGGGCCATCCGCGATACCCTGCTGGGTCGCGTGTCGCAGGAGTCGGGCCGCATCTTCCTCGACGAAATGGAGATCAGCGAGGAGGAGTTCCGCTCCTGCCGCAAGCTGCACATCGTCGCCTGCGGCACTTCGTGGCACGCGGCGCTGGTCGGCAAGTTCATGATCGAACGGCTGGCGCGCCTGCCGGTCGAGGTCGACATCGGCTCCGAATTCCGTTATCGCAACCCGATCCTGGCGGAGGATCACCTCGTCCTGGTGATCAGCCAGTCGGGCGAGACGGCCGATACTCTGGCCGCCCAAAGAGAAGCGCTGCGGCGCGGTGTCAAGACGCTCGCCATCTGCAACGTGGTCGGCTCGATGGTGACGCGCGAGGCGCAGGGGGTGATCTACACGCACGCCGGGCCGGAGATCGGCGTCGCTTCGACCAAGGCGTTCACCGCCCAGATCGCCGCGCTGCACCTGCTGGCGCTCCACCTCGGCACGCTGCGCGGCACGCTCTCCGAGGAGGAGTGCCGCCTCCAGACCCGCGACCTGCTGCACATCCCGACCCAGATCGAGCAAATACTCGCCAAGGACGGACAGATCGAGGAGATCGCCCGCGACTTCTTCCGCGCCGCCGATTTCCTCTACCTGGGACGCGGCATTAACTATCCGATCGCGCTGGAAGGAGCGCTCAAGCTGAAGGAGATCTCCTACATCCACGCCGAGGGTTACCCGGCGGGTGAAATGAAGCACGGCCCGATCGCCCTCATCGACCGCAGCATGCCGCTGGTGGCGCTGGTGTTCGGCGGCAAGCTGCACGACAAGATGCTGGCGAACATTGAAGAAGCGCAGGCGCGCGACGGCTCGATCATCATGATCACGGAGGAGGGGAACGAGGACGCGGGCCGCCGCTGCGACCACGTGTTCACCGTGCCGCGCACCAGCGAGCTGCTGACCCCGATTCTTGCCGCAGTGCCGCTGCAGCTCCTCGCCTACCATATCGCGCTGCGGCTCGGCTGCGACGTCGATCAGCCGCGCAACCTCGCCAAGTCGGTCACCGTCGAGTAACGGCCGCCCGCAGTCGTGTGACGAACCCCGGCGAGAAGTGCGGGCTCGCTGCATCCCGAGCTGCAGTCGGTTGCCATCGGTTGGATCGGTTCCCCTGTTGGCGGCGGCTCCCGGCCCTGTGAGATAATCAGTGCTTATGAATGAG
>CBDUYA010000034.1:0-13633 GCA_965371335.1 uncultured bacterium
CGGCCGTCAGCAGGGCGGCGTCGAGAGCCCCGCGTCGCGTCTCCCCGTCCGTTGCGCGCCGCCGTTTCTGCGCCACGGACGCTAGCCGTCCGACAGCATGCGCTGCGCGCGCTGGCGCACGAAGGCATCGTTGAAACTGATGCCGTTGAAGTTCGCCGCCCGCATCGGCCTCGAGAGCAGCATCATGGTCCTTTGCTGGCCGGATGATCCCGATGCAGAATACTGTCCGGTCCTGCGGGTGAGCCACCGCCAGTCGAGCCAGGCCGGGCGGTCCCCCGGGCCCGTTGATAGCCGAAAGTATAGCCGATCCGGGTTTCCCTCCCGAAACGGCGCCTGCAGGCGGATGGCGTCCGGATGATCGTCGGGAGTCAAGCCGCTCGTTTGTGATATTAATACGTCCCACCCGGAGGTGTGCGGTCTCAGTTTCGGCCATTCGGCCGCCGCGCGCGTGTCGCAAGGAGGATCGGGTTCATGTCCGACTGGTTTCCAGAAGTCGTCTCAACCTATGGCGGCGACATCGACTCCGTCTTCTATCTGATCTTCTGGATCGGCCTCTTCTGGTTCATCCTCGCCGAAGGGCTGATCTTCTACTTCATCTTCCGCTACCGGCGGAAGGATGGCCGGCGGGCCGCCTTCGTGCGGGGCGAGAAGTGGAAACAGCTCGCCTGGATCCTCATTCCCGCAGCGATCGTGCTGGTGCTCGACCTGGCGATCGACTTTGCCGGAGCCAAGGCGTACGACCGGGTGAAAGGCGAGATCCCCGAGAGCGACATCGCGGTCAGGGTCACCGGGCAGCAGTTCAACTGGGCCATGACCTACCCGGGCCCGGACGGCGAGTTCGACACCGAGGACGATCTTCTACTCGACAACGAGCTGTACGTTCCGGTCAACAGGGTGGTTGTGCTCGAGCTGCGCTCCGACGATGTGCTCCACAGCTTCTTCGTGCCGGTGCTGCGTCTCAAGCAGGACCTCGTTCCGGGCCGGACGATCCCGGCATGGTTCGAGGCAACCAAGCCCGGACGCTACGAGATCGCCTGCGCCGAGCTGTGCGGTTACGGGCACTACACCATGCGGGGCTTCCTGATCGTGCACACCGAGGACGAGTACGAACAGTGGGTCCGGGAAAACTGGCCATCTTCATGACGAGGGCAGCAGCAAGACAGAGCACGCAGCGGGCATGCCGCCCGCCGGCCACCACGCGCCGACCAGCTTCATTCGCCGCTACATCTTCTCGACCGACCACAAGATGATCGCCAGGCAGTACCTGTTCCTCGGCATGTTCATGGCGTTGGTCGGCGGCCTGATGGCCTACCTGATGCGCTGGCAGATCGCCTGGCCCGAGTCCCCGATCCCGGGCGCGGGCATCATCCCCGAGCCGACGGCGTTCGACGGCATCATTCCGCCCGAGTTCTACAACGCCCTGGTCACCATGCACGGCACCATCATGGTGTTCTTCGTGGCGATGCCGATCCTGCTCGGCGCGCTCGGCAATTTCACCCTGCCGCTCATGGTGGGGGCGCGCGACATGGCCTTCCCGCGTCTCAACATGATGTCGTTCTGGACCATCTTCCTCGCCTCGCTGACCATGATCGCCTCGCTGTTCGTCGAGGGGGGCGCCGCCGGCGCCGGCTGGACCGGCTACCCGCCGCTGTCGGCCGACCCGATCTACACTGGCATCGAGTGGGGGCTTAACCTCTGGATCCTCGGACTGGCGCTCGAGTTCGTGTCGTTCCTGATGGGCGGGGTCAACTTCCTCACCACGGCGATCGCCATGCGCGCGCCGGGGATGTCGATGTTCCGGCTGCCGCTGATGGTCTGGATGCAGATGAACGCCGCCGTCCTGTTCATGCTGTCCGTGGGGCCGCTGATCGCCGGCGCGGTGATGCTCCTCCTGGATCGGATGGCGGGCACCGGCTTCTTCCTGCCGGAGAAGGGCGGCGATCCCCTCCTCTGGCAGCACCTGTTCTGGTTCTTCGGACACCCCGAGGTCTACGTGATTATGCTGCCCGGCTTCGGCGCCTTGCTCGAGATCATGCCGGTCTTCTCCCGCAAGCCGGTGTTCGCCTATCGCACCATCGTCTACTCAACCCTCGCCGCGGGTGTCCTCAGCTTCTTTGTCTGGGCGCACCACATGTTCGTCAGCGGCATGGACCCGAACCTGGTCATGCCGTTCAGCATTACGACGATTCTGATCTCGGTGCCATTCACAGTCCTCATCTTCGCCATGATCGCCACCCTGTGGCGGGGCTCGATCCGGCTGGCGACGCCGATGCTGTTCGCCCTCGGCACGCTGACGACCTTCATCATCGGCGGCATCACCGGCATCTTCCTCGGCTCGGCCCCGGTCGACATGTACTTCCACGACACCTACTTCGTGGTGGCGCACTTCCACTACACGCTGTTCCCGGCCGCCCTGCTCGGCGGCCTCGCGGCGATCTACTTCTGGTTCCCCAAGATGTTCGGTCGTATGATGAACGAGACCCTCGGCAAGATTCATTTCTGGGGGACGGTGATCTCCTTCAACCTGGTCTTCCTGCCGATGTTCGTGGTCGGCATGAGCGGCAGCATGCGCCGGATTTACGATTCGAGCCAGTTCGAGTTCCTCAAGGAGACGCAGGGGCTGAACCGGTTCATCACCTGGGCCGCCGTGGCGCTGCTGCTGTTCCAGATTCCGTTCGTATTCAATTTCTTCTGGAGCCTGCTGAAGGGGAGGAAGGCGACGAGCAACCCCTGGGAGGCGAACACGCTCGAGTGGATGACGTCATCGCCACCGCCGCACTGGAATTTCGACACCCTGCCGCATGTTCACCGTGGGCCGTACGACTACAGTTCACCCGAGGCCCCCGATGAGGACTGGCTGCCGCAGACGCAGCCGGTGAGGCAGGCATCCGCATGAGCAACTCGTCAGCGGTGCAGACGCACCACGCCACACCGATCGACATCGGCATTCCGCTCGGCAAGATAGGGATCTGGTGGTTCCTGGCGTCGGAGATCATGGTCTTCGGCGGGCTGATCGGCTCGTACGTCCTCTACCGGATGGCGAGCGCCGGCGCCTGGGCCGAGATGGCGCAGCACGTCAACACGCCGGTCGCCATCATCAACACCGTGGTCCTGCTGACCAGCAGCCTGACGATGGTGCTGGCGCACGCGGCGGTGGAGGACGGCTCGCAGCCGAAAGCGCGCAACTACCTCGGCCTGACCGTGTTTCTGGGGCTCGCCTTCCTCTGCCTCAAGGCATTCGAATACTCGACGGAGATCGCGCACGGCTTTACACCGGTGTCGGGAGTCTTCTGGTCGTTCTACTACTTGATGACCGGCCTGCACGGTCTGCACGTGCTCGCCGGGATCATTGCCAACTGCGCGCTGTTCGTGATGGCGGTGCGCGGGACGCTCTTCAACGGCGTTCAGCAGCGGGTAGAGTTCGCCGGGCTGTACTGGCACTTCGTCGATGTCGTCTGGATCTTCCTGTTCCCGCTGCTCTACCTGTCCTACTAGCCGGGGAGGGGCTCGGAGGCAACCATGGCAGACGCTGCTCATGCTCGACCCAATTACCTCGCAGTCTACCTCTGGCTGATCGGGCTTCTGGCTGTCAGCGTGCTGGCGGTCTACCTGCCGTTCTCGCTTGGCATCACGGTGACGATCATCTTTCTCATCGCCCTGGCCAAGGCGGTGATTGTGGCGGCCTACTTCATGCATATGCGCTTTGATAAGTGGCTGATCCACACGATGGCAATCATTCCGGTGATCCTGTTCGTCATCATGACCCTCACTCTCATCCCGGACATCGGCCTCAACCGGTGAGCCGGGCGATCGCCGTGCCGGCGCAGCCACCGATCGACAAAGGGGTCCTCGGGCTGCTCGTTTTCCTCGGCACCGAAGTGATGTTCTTCGCCGGGTTGATCAGCGCCTACACGGTCCTGCGCGCCGGCAGCCAGGTCTGGCCTCCGCCGGGACAGCCGCGTCTGCCGATCGAGATGACCGGTCTCAACACGGGGGTCCTGCTGTTGAGCGCCCTCACCATGCACCTCGCGCTGCGCGCCGCGCGCCGCGATCGCCGCAGCGGGCTGCTCCGCTGGCTGGCGGTCACCGCCCTGCTCGGCAGCCTGTTTCTCGCCGTGCAGGGCTATGAATGGGTCCGCCTGATCGGCTTCGGACTGTCGCTCTCCTCGGGCGTGTTCGGCGGCACGTTCTACGCCCTGATAGGAGCGCACGGCATCCACGTCCTGGGAGCGGTTGTGGCGCTGCTGTTCGTGCTGGGCGCCGCGGTGGCGGGACGCTACACGGCGGAGGCCCATTCCGGCGTCGTGCTGTGCGAGATCTACTGGCTGTTCGTCGTCGCTCTCTGGCCGCTTCTCTATCTTCTCGTCTACCTGATATGACACGCTTTCGCGTCGTGCGGGCCGCCCGCCGCCTCCTGCTTGTTGCGAGCTTCGCTCTTCTCGCTCTGCACCCGACCCCCGCCACGGCCTGCCCTCGTTGCTTCGGCGCCTCTGACAGCAACTCGCTGATCGCCTATTTTGCCACCGGGGCCGTTCTTTCCTTCCTGCCGCTGGCAATTATCGGCACGGTCGGATTCGTCATCTACCGCCAGAGTAAGAGGAACTCTTCGGTCAACCCGCGCCAGAAAGATTGAGGGTCGCATCGGCGCCAGAAGGCGGCCGTTGATCTTGTCCCATCCTGCTATTTGATGCAGAATCGATCCGTTTCGCACACGCATCAGCGGAGGTGAGGATGAAGGCGAAAGTGGGGACGATCCGGTCTGTCACGCTGGCGGCGGTCTGCTGCCTGATGACCGGCAGTCTGGTGATGGCGGCGGACGGGGACGGATGGCCGCAGTTCAGGGGGGCGCAGCGGGACGGAACCTCCGCTGAGTCGGGGCTGGCGAGGAACTGGCCGGAAAGCGGTCCGCCGGTGGTGTGGAAGAAGAGCATCGGCGACGGTTTTTCCGAGGTCCTCGTTGCCGACGACCGGGTCTTCGTCCTGCTGGCCGACGACGAGTCGGAGCTGGCCGCCGCGCTGGACGCCGCGTCGGGCGATGAAAAGTGGCGGACGGTCCTCGGCCCGCGATTCAAGGAGGTGTTCGGCGACGGGCCGCGGGCGACGCCTGTTCTGAGTGACGGCGTTCTCTACACTCTCACCTCGGAGGGGCGGCTGCGCGCCCTGCGGGCCGGTGACGGTGAGGTCATATGGAGCGTCGATCTGGTGGAAACCTACGGCAGCAAGGTGCCGCGGCGCGGCTTCGCCGCCTCGCCGCTGGTCGAGGGGGATCTGCTGGTCGTCGAGGCGGGCGGCGCCGAGGGGAAGGCGTTCGTGGCCTTCGACAAGAAGAGCGGCGAGGAGCGCTGGGCCGCCGGCGAGGGCGCCGCCGGATACTCGTCCGGGTTCGCCGTGAATATCGACGGGGTGCGGCAGCTCGTGTTCGCCCGCACGGCAACTTCGGAGATCGTTGCGCTGCTTCCGGACGGCAAAATGTACTGGCGCTATGAATGGAAGGCCGGACCGATCGCCATGCCGGTTCTGGTGCCGCCGAACAGGATCTTCGTATCCTCCGGGCAGGATATCGGCGCGAGCCTTCTGCAGATCGACGCTCGTGACGGAGTCCCGGTCGTCAGCGAGGCGTGGGCGAGCCGATCGATGAAGAACCACTTCGGGTCATCGGTGCTGGTCGGCGATCACATCTATGGATTCGACAACGCCACCCTGCGCTGCCTCTCCGCCACCACCGGCGAGCGGGTCTGGGCGCGGCGCGGCTTCGGCAAGGGGACCCTGGTGGCCGCGGACGGCCTGCTTTACGTCCTGAGCGATAGCGGTGTTCTCGCCCTGATCGAGGCGACGCCCGAGGAATACCGGGAGAAGGCCCGCTTCCAGGCGATGACCGGCAAGGCGTGGACCGCGCCGGCCCTGGCGTACGGCCGGCTCTACGTGCGCGACCAGGACGAACTGTCATGTCTCGACATCCGCTAGCGGAGGAACAAACAATGTTGATGAAATCTGCCGGCGCTCTGGCCATCACGGTGCTCATCCAGCTTGCCGCCGCCTCCCCCTCGCAGGCCGAGGACATGAGCGTGGAGGATGTTCTGCAGAAGCACGCCGCCGCCTGCGGCGGCGATCGCTGGAATGACGCGCACTCTGTCGAGCTGACCGGCACGGCGACCATCTTCAGCATTCCCGCCCCCTTCAGGGTGATCCGGATGCGGCCCGGCAGCTACCGCTTCGAGCGGTCAATTCTCGACAACCCGGTGATCAGTGTGTTCGATGGGCGGGCCGCCTGGTGGAACAACCCGGGGATGGGGGCCGACTGGCCGGTGCCGGTGCCGCTCCCGGAGGCGGCCATCCTCCGCCGGGAAGCCGACTTCGACGGCCCGCTGCTGAATCATGAGACGGGCGGCCAGCAGATCGAGCTGCTCGGACCGGGCGATCTGGACGGAGAGGAGGGCTGGGAGCTGAAGGTCACCTGGCGCGACGGGGCGGAGGAGCGGTGGTTCCTCGACCCGGAGACGTTCCTCGCCATCGGGCGCGTCTCACCCGACGCCGACTACGGCCGGCCGCGCGAGAAGATCACTTTCTTCTCCGATTACCGCGAGGTCGACGGCCTCATGCTGCCGCACCTTATCGAGGTGGAGTACGGCACCCGGAACGAGGTCCTGACGGTCGAATCGGTGCGCGTTAATCCCGATCTCGACGCGGACGAGTTCCGCATGCCGCCCCCGGACGGCATGGCGCCGTTCGCGACCCTGGCGGGGGAGTGGGATCTGACCATCGAGACACGCCCTTTTCCCCAGGCCCCGTGGGAGGAGAGCCGGGCGCGATCGACCATCACGCCGCTCCTCGGCGGCAGGCTGTTCGAGGAGCGCCTGGCGCGGGTCGCGCAAGGCGTCCCGCTCGACGTCATGCGCACCCTCAGCTACGATCGCTTCCAGGAGATCTACAGGGTCACGCGCATCGATACGTTCGCCGGGCATCAGGACGTCCTGGAGGGAACCTTCGAGGACGGTCGTCTCAGCGTCACCAACGTGGAGAGCGGAACGGTGCGCAGCGATCCGGACCAGCCGCAGCACACGCGGTTGTCGCTGTTCGAGATCGAAGCGGATCGCTTCCGCCTCGAGGTGGAAACCTCGGACGACGGCGGCGAGAGCTGGAGTGAGAACGCCCGCTACATTTACACCCGCCGCTGATCCGGGAGAATCGTCTAAACCAATTGCCGCCCCCGCGCGTACTTATGAAAGAGCGTCATCGCCGCTCGGGGGGGGGGTGTCCCACCCCGGGGCCGGCCCGTTTGGGGCGAGTCACGCCCCGGAGGACGACTCACGTTTCAGGGGGTGCCGATGTCGACACAACAGAGACTGCGAACCGGATCGCTATGCGCGCTGGCGCTGCTCGTTCTCGCCGCTCCGGCGCTGGCCGAAGATCGTCTGGAGCGGGACCTCACGCTCGCCCCGGGAGGCCGGCTGGTGGTCGAAACGGACGGCGGCAGCATCGCGGTCACCGGCAGCAACCGTTCGGGGGCGCGCGTCGTCATCACGGCGCGCGGCGACGAAGGTCTCGAACGATACAAACTCAGCTTCGAGGAGGGCGCCGACGGACTCCGCATCGTCGCCCGGCGGAAACGGAGCATGCGCTCCATGTTCGGCTCGAACGGTGGCGGCGTGCGGATCGAGGTCGAAGTCCCCTCCGCGACCGAAATCGACCTCGATACGTCGGGCGGCCGTCTCAGCGTCGAGTCGATCCGCGGCGATGTCAAAGCCGACACCTCTGGCGGCGGCATTCGCATCCGCGACGTGGAGGGGGAGGTCCGGGTCGAAACCTCGGGAGGCGGGATCCGCATCGAGGATGTGGCCGGCAGCATCGACGCCAGCAGCTCGGGCGGTCCGATCGAAGCGAGCTTCGCGCCGGGCGCCGAAGCCCGCGGCCGTCTTTCGACCTCTGGCGGCGGTGTGAAGGTGTGGCTCGATCGTGGCGCGAACGTCGAGATCGACGCGTCGACCTCCGGTGGCAGCGTCCGGTGCGATCTGCCGATCACGGTGCAGGGGCGCATGTCGGAGTCGAGGCTCAGGGGAACGATCGGCTCCGGCGGTCCGCTCCTGACGCTGCGCTCCTCGGGAGGATCGATCCGCATCGGCGAGCGATCGATCTGAGCGCCATCGCGCGCCCGGCGCCAGGGGCGCGACGCAGCGGCCTGCCGGGTGTGGCACGAGGCTACAGAGCGCCCTGATCGATCCTGAGAATCATCTGCAGCAGGACGTTGGCGCCGTTCGCCATCTCTTCGGGATGCGTGAACTCGTGCGGCGAATGGCTGAGCCCGCCGGCGCTCGGAACGAAGATCATGCCGGTCGGCGCGATGCGCGCCACATCCTGGGCGTCGTGCCCGGCGCCGCTCGGCATCGAGCGGGTGCTCAGGCCGAGGTCGCGGGCCGCTTCATCGATGATCCGCCGCATCCGTTCATCCGTCGGGGCCGGCGCCGAGGCGGCGTCGATCGGCTTGAAGCTGATTCTCGTGTTGGTCGTTCTCTGGATGCGCTGCGCGGCCTGGAAGATCCTCCCGAACAGATAAAGAATTTTCTCGGCCGACAGATCGCGCAGCTCGATGCTCATCACCACGCGACCGGCGATCACGTTGGGCGCCCCCGGCTCGGCGGAGATCCGCCCCACCGTGCCGACGTGGGCCCCCTTTTCCTTTCGCACCTCCTGGTTGACCGCGAGGATGAGGTGCGCCGCCGCCAGCAGCGCATCGCGGCGGCGATTCATCGGCGTCGTGCCGGCATGATTGGCGACCCCCTCGATGGTCGCCTCCCACCAGTTGATCCCGACGATCCCCTCGACCACCCCGATGTCGATGTTCGCTTCGCTGAGGACCGCCCCCTGCTCGATGTGCAGCTCGATGAACGCCTTGACCGATCCTTCCGGGCGGGCGACCGACTGCAGGTCGTCGGGATCGCCGCCCAGCACCCCGATCCCTTCACGCACGGTCAGGCCGCTGTGGCTGACTACCGCCAGCGCCTCGTCCGTCAGCCCGCCGATCAGGGCGCGGCTGCCGACCAGCCCCCCCTCTTCGTCGGTGAAGACGATCGCCTCGAGCGGATGACGGGTGACGACATTGCGCTCCTGCAAGACCTGCATGCACTCGATCGCCGCGATCACACCGACGTCGCCGTCGTAATTCCCGCCGTGCGGCACCGAATCGATGTGCGACCCGAACAGGATGACCGGCAGGCCGGGGTCCGAGCCCTCGCGCCGGCCGATGATGTTGCCGGCCGCGTCGACCCGCACCTCGAGCCCGGCATCGCGCATCAGCCCCTTGATGTAGCCCCGGCCGGCGATGTCGGCCTCGCTGTAGGCGATGCGGCTGACCCCGCCCTCGGGATTCTTCCCGAACGTACCCAGCTTCATGATCCGTTCTTCGATGCGGTCCGCGTCGACCCGCAGGTCTTCGGGCGGGGTCAGCGCCGTGCCCATCACCGCCGGCGCGGCGCTCCCCGCGGTGCAGGCAGCGAGCCCGCTGATGAACGCGGCGACACCGGCCGCGAGTCCGGCCCTCCGTAACCTGGCTGCCCAACGGCGCATCTGACGCATCCTCGTAGTCTAGCCGCGATCGGACGACCGGGGGAGGGCCATCCGGATCGAGGACCTGAACGGCGCGACCGTCTACCTCGATCTCTACCACCCGGCCGCTGTCCCCAGCGGGGGCCGAAGTGTCCCGCCCTGAAGCCCCTTCCAGCGGCCCTGCCCGGCGCCCGAAGCCTACGTAAATGCTTGGTTTATAAGGTGTTACATGTCGGTCGGTCGATTTCCGGCCGATTGGCCCAGTTCTCGCAGTAGAGAGGGCTGACACAGGAGGTGACCGATGAAGAGCGCAACGAACGGAAGGACGAAACGAGGGGTGAAAGCCCTTGGGTTGGCCGTGGCGGTCATCACCGCCGGACTGATCGCCTTTCCCTCTCCCGCGCTGGCTCACGACGATCACGGCGGGAAGCGGGGACACCGCAGGCACGTGACGCGCCACGACGGGCACCGGCCCACCTACTCGCACGTGCCACGCAGGTTCGGGGCGCACGAGCGGCGCGCCTACCGGCAGTACTACGGCGGCCGTGTGTATCATCGGGCGCACCGACACCACCACCAGGTCTACCGCTTCCCGGTCTACCTGCAGGGGCGGGTTGTCTATCAACCGTACGCCTACTGCGGCGACCACGTTTACTACGACCACCCGGCACCGCTGCCGCGGCTGGCCTTCGGATTGAGCTTTGGTAATTCGGGAGGGTTCTACTTCAGCGGCCACTATCGAGATTAGTTGCTGGTTCCGAGTCGTTGGAAGACTGAATCCCCCGAGAGCTGCCGGCCTCCAGATCCCCCCGGGCCGGCAGCTCATTTTTTCTCCAGTCCAGCTATTCGTCCGACCCGGGGTCGGGACCCCTGCCGGAGTGCCGCCCGCGGAACTGGTCCGCCATGAAGTGCCAGTCCTCCATCAGCTCCTTCACGCGCTCGCGCTGCTCGGTCGTGAGCACCTTGTTGATCTCCTGGAACATCTGCGCCCTCAACACCGCCAGGTCGGCATCGACCGCGGCGACATCGGCGGCCGCCTGGCGCACCGCGCTCTCATCGAAGAAGTCGGCGTGAATCGTCTCGCCGAGCGCCCGTCGTCTGGCGGTTTTCTCCTCCCGCAACTGCCGCGACTGTTCGCGGTGCTCCATCATCGTGTTGTGCACCGCGTCTTTCTGGTCGTCCGTCAGATCGAGCCGCTCGAACAGCCGCTCGATCATGTGCCCACGCCGGTGGTGAGAGCCGTGGCCGTCGCCGTGCTGCGCCGGCAGCGGCGTGGAGGTGAGCGCCAGCGCCGCGGTGGCGGCGAGGGCGATCAGGATGACGCGACTGCCGTTGGTTCTGCTGTCTGTCTTGCGGCTCATAAGGGAGGTCTCCTCTGAATGCGGTTACGATTTTGCCATCGCGCCGTTCAGTCTCTGCCGCGAGGCCGGCGGGCGTGTCCCTTGCCCTCCACTCAGTCTAGATGGCGGCGCCGTGCATCGGGTTACATGCGATCCGGACATAAAGCGAATTTCCGCCCGGGGTGTAACCGCGACGGGGAATTCTTCATCTAAGATGGTGGGGAACATTGACGATGTCGCCGACCTGGACCTTGATGCAGAGCTGGACCGCCGCGATGGCCCTGGTGAGAGTCGCCCCGCCCGCCGCTCCGGACGCTGACGAAGCGAAGCTGATCGCCGCCTGCCGTCGGGGAGACGAAGCGGGGTTTGCCGAGCTCGTCCGGCGTCACCAGCGGCGCGTGTTCCGCCTGGCCGGCCGCTTTTTCCCCCGTCCCGAGGAGATCGAGGATGTCTCGCAGGAGACGTTCCTTGCCGTCTGGGTGAAGCTCGACAGCTACCGGGGAGAGGCGCCGTTCGAGCACTGGCTCACCCGCGTCTGTCTCAACTGCTGTTACGCCCGTCTGCGCCAGCGCCGCCCGGTCGCAGCGGCGATGCCGGACGAGGTCCCGGCGCCGGCGGCCGACCCGAACGCCCGCCTGGAGGTCGAGCAGTTGATGCGCCGTCTGCCGTCCGCCGATCGGTTCATGCTCCTGCTGCTGCATGGCGAGGGATGGTCGGTGCAGGAGATTGCGGAGCGCCTCGGCTGGAGCCGCGTCGCCGTGAAGGTGCGCGCTCACCGGGCGCGTGTGCGGCTGCGTACGCTGCTGGAAGAAGGGATCGCGCCATGAACTGCAACGAAGTCCGCAATCGACTACTCGATCTCGCTGCGCCACCGCCGGCAGACGAGCCGCTGGCCGATCATCTCGAGAGCTGCAGCGCCTGCGCCGACTATACGGGGAGGCTGGCGCGCACCGTCCGCGCCCTCGGCGATCACCACGCCCGGATCGAGCCGGACGCCGCCTTCGCGGCGCGCGTCGTCGCCGCCCTGCCGGAGCGGCGCGGCATTCTCGGCCGGGCCGCGCTGAAGCTTCTTCCCGCGGCCCTGGCGCTCGTCCTGGTGCTCAGCGGCTGGGCCGTGATCGAGGGACGCAGGCACAACGTCACGCAGGAGAGCGGCCCGACCGACGACCTGCTCGCCTGGGTCCTGCAGGCGGAGGAGAACGGATCGTGAACCGGGTGCTGGCGGTCGTTACCGTCGTGTCACTGTTCGTCGCCGGCATCGCCATCGGCGCGCTCGGCATGCACATCTATCACGACCGGCACCTTCTCCACCCTGGCGAACCTGCGGGACCGGGTCGCGGTTTGGTCACCCGCCGGCTGCATCGCCAGCTCGATCTCTCCGCCGATCAGCAGCGGACGATCGATGCGATCCTTCAGCGCAGCCATGAAGAAGCGATGGAGCTGCGGCGCGACGTTCACCCGCAGGTGATGGCGATCATGGACCGCGCCCACGCGGAGATCGCCGATATTCTCGACCCTGAGCAGCGTGAGGCATTCCAACAGACCCTGCGGGACAACCATCGTCGCGCCGAGCATTTCTTCCTCGGGCCCCCCGGCCGCGGGCGCGGCCGCCACCGGCCGTGGGGCGGCCCGGGGCACCGTCCCTGGAGTCTGGCGCCGTCGGACTCTGCGCCCGCTGATCCTCCGCCCGATTGGCCGGATGATGCCATTCCCGATCACCCCTCGGCGCTAAGCCCCGATCAACCGGAGGCGCCCGGCCGGGACTGATCGCCGCCCCGCTCTGGTTGACAAGATCATCAACTCTGCGTACATTTATTCGTACAACGGGAAGATTCAGCCATCACCGTGAATTGAGTTGATCGAGAGCAGGAGCGTTCGATGGGGGAGGGCGCATCCTTGAATGATCACGCAAGAGGCGCCATTGAAGCCGCCGCTGCAGACGGCTGCCGGTGCGAGCGCTACGCCCCCACCCTCGACTCCCGTGTGACACCCATTGCGACTCCCACTGTCACACCTATTCTCGAAGCGAGGAGGCCGCGATGAGGCGACTGACCCGGATCATCCTCCTTTCATCACTGGCCATCACCATCCCGCTGGTCGGAGCGGTCTCTCCGGTGGATGGCGCCACCTGCGAGCCTGACCCGAAAGGGCAGGGCTACTGGAAGCAGCAGTGCGTGCGCTCCGGTCTTATCAACCTGGGCAAGAAGCGGAAGATCAAGACCATGGGCGGGAAGGAAGGCCCGGCCGAGCCGGGCTTTCTGCGGGCGCTCGTACCACTGGTCAATGCGCGCCTGCAGGTGACGATCTCCCTGTCGCTCACCTGCGAGGAAGGGATCGACGTCGCGCACAACTACGATCCGTGCGACAAGGCGATCCGCCAGTACACCTCGCTGCTCCTCAACATCGCCGCGGACCGTCTGCAGAACAGTTGCGGGGTCGACCTCGGGGTGGAGGGCTGCGCGGCGGAATCGATCGGAGCGCTGGTCGACGAGCTGGCCGGGCTGATCAACAGCGGCGATCCGGACAGCTGCAAGCAAGTCATCGACTGCGCCGGTGCCGTCAACAGCAACGTCGGGATCGTCCCCGGCGAGAACATCGACGACCTGTTCAGCTGCAATCTCCCTCCCGATTTCCCTCCGTCCGGTGACGCGGACGATTGCGACGGGGACGGGCTCTCCGATGCCGACGAGCTGCTGGTCTACGGCACCAATCCGGCCCGCCCCGACACCGACCATGACGGCGTCGACGATGCC
>CBDUYA010000035.1:0-13619 GCA_965371335.1 uncultured bacterium
GTCCCGGCCGGCCAGGATGCGGGCCGCCGCCGCCGCGGTCTCCGGCGTGAGCCAGCCCAGCAGCGCGGGGTCGCTGTCGTTGGCGATAACCTCCCGCATGCGCTCCAGCGCCGCCCCACGCAACTGGCGCTTGATCCGGGCATACGATCCGGTCGGCATGCGCGAGGCATCGCGGGCCACTTCGATCGCTCCCGGCAGGACCTCGCCGGCCGGCCTGACCTCGTCGACCACGCCACGCGAGAGCATCGCGTCGGGCCCCGACTTCAAGCCGCGCAGCACCAGGGCGCGCGCCGCCGCGGCATTCAGCTCCGCCTTCACGACCGTGATCGCGGCGAACGGAAAGGGGATCCCGACGCGCGCCTCGGTCAGACCAAATGTGTACGGCCCGGACGTGGCAATGCGATAGTCGCAGGTGAGCGCCAGGATCAGTCCTCCCGCCACCGTATGCCCGTTCAGGGCGGCGATCAGCGGCTTCGGCATGCCATAAAGCCGAGTGACCAGACGATTGAACCGGGTGACCATTGTCCGCTGCCGGTCTTCGTCGTATGAGGGGATGATCTTGAGATCGAGCCCCGCCGAAAAGCAGTCGCCGGAGCCGGTCAGCACGATCGCCTGTACTTCGGGACGGTCCTCAAGCCGCTCCATCGCACCTTCCAGAGCGGCCGCAAACTCGATATCGATGGCGTTGGCCGGAGGACGATTGAGACGCACAATCGCCGTGCCATCCTGCATTTCGATCAAAATCGACTTATCAGGCATACGGCCCCCCCCGCTCAGATCACCAGGCCCAGCCTGCGGGCAGGAAGAACTCGGTCCAGCCGACGATCCCCCAGGAGATGACCAGTCCGATACCGGTCAGGGCGATGCCGAGCCGGTTAATGAACCGTTCCTGCCGCGTCATGCGCGCATCGCCGATCCAGAGCCATTTGAAGCTGTTCTGCCCGGTCCTCCTGCAGTAGCGAACATTGGACAGAATCAGCAGCAGGACGCCGGACATCAGGTTGGCGAGGCCGAGCACCGACAGCATGAAGATGGTCGGCAAGGCCACGCGCTTCAGCTATTCCGGGGGCGCTTTTCGTAGCGTGGCTCGTAAAGCTCGATCTCGACGCCGCCCGGCATGCGGAAGGAGATGGCCAGCCCATAGCCCTTGTCGACGATCGACCCGACGAATGCGACCCCCCGCTCCTTCATCTCCTTCACCGTGCTCTCGAGGTCGTCACAATAGAAAGAAAGATAGTGCGTCCCCGCCGCCCGGCCGTCGGGCGCCTCGGACGGGTGGCAGCCCATGTCGGCCTCCGGCAGGTCGAAGATCAGCCAGCCATCGCCGACGTCGGTGGCGGGAAACCGGAGCTTGTCGCGGATGAAGGCCCGCAACGTCTCCGGCTCGGAAGAATAGAGCATCGTGTGGACCCCTTTGATCATCTCGTCCCCCTCGAACAGGCGGCGCCGTGCGCCACTCGTCGAAAACTCTACCACGCCGGCGATCGGAACGTCAGCGCGACTTCGGCCGCCGGTCGTGCGCCGCCTGCCGCGGCGGTGCGCGACAATCCGGGAGGCTCCTCGGCGTCGTGGCCGAGTCCCGCGAAGCGGATGCGCGCCCATGCGCCGTCCTCAGCGGAGAAACACGGTTGCGAGGGCATAGTATAAGTATAGCGCAATTATATCAGAGAGTCAAACAGAAGTAATTCCCGGGCTGGAGGGCAACACTGGAATCGTTCAGGCCCGCGACACCGTCCGGTCACGGGTCTCCGGAGAGCATTCGGCTGCTCGACCTATGACTCCACCCTCCTGACAATGTGGAGTCTCCGATAAGCCGGGGGTGGTTCAAGCCGGCGATCTTCCGGAGCTGCGGATCGAGGTTCTCGAGCTTCCTGCCCCTCAGCTCGGCCTGCTTTCCGAGCATCCTCTCCTTCTTGTCGGCCAGCACGCAGACGAGACGGCGCAGGACCGTTAGAGGGAGGACCGCGTCCTGGTACTTGCCGCGCTTGAAGGTATCGCGGATGAGGTCCACGACACCCCCAGAGGAAGCTGACGATCTCGCTACGGTTCACTGCGTCCGAATCCCCTGGCAGCTCACGATGGCTGCGTCCTGGATGGATCCGGACCTCTCAGTTCTTTCTTTGAGTGCGCCTTCGTCCGTCCTCGAACAGCGCCTGGAATCCTTTCACATCGGACGCCGTGACCGCGGCGATGATCCGATCAAGCGCGACGCGCAGCCGCTCGAGGGCGGCCGCGGAATAGGGGTTCTTGGCCTGGATTTCGTAGTAGACGTCCGGACTCTCGTTCACGACGGCGGCACCCACCGACTCAAGGGCCTGGAAGGTCGTGCTGCGCACGGGGTGGTCGGTTGGTGGAAGGGCGATGGCAAAAGCGATCGCGGCGGCGTGCGCAAGGCTCAGGAGGTCGGCCATGATGCGATCGTGGTCCTCAAGCGGCAGGTGCACGAGGTGCGCCGTGGTCGGCCGGAAGAGCTTCTCCACCGCGGAGACGGCTCCCGTGTCGCCCGTGTCGCAGATCACGATGTCGGTATCGCGCAGGAGAACGGTTGAAGGGCCGAACATGGGATGGATGGAGGCGACACGGCAGCCGGCTCGCTGGAGAGCGCGGATCGGCTCGATGAGGGGCGTCTTGATGCTGGCGACGTCGATCACCACACCAGCCGGCGGATTCCTGGACCATTCCATGTAGAGGTCGGCAATGGTGGCGGGTGGCATTGAGCAGAGGACGAGTTCCGCGGACGCGAACGCCCCGCGGGCCCAGGCATCCTCTTCACGCGGGGCGGCCGGGTCGAGGGCGCCGGTTGTGTAGCCCTGGGCCAACAGAAAGCGACCCAGCCACCGGCCCATGCGGCCGGCACCGCCGACGATCACGGCGCTCTTGCCCGCCCCCAGTCGCGCCACGCGCAGGTTGTCCTCTTCCTGGGCAACGACTGAGGCCTGGATCATTCGGGCGAAGAGATCTTCAGCCACCTCCGGATCGAGCCCGTGCTTTTCGGCGACGGTGCGCGCGCGCTCCATCACCACTTTCTCCTGCGCGTAATCCACGGTCGTGAGCTTCTGCTGACGCTTGAGCTCCCCGACTTGCCGCGCAAGATTGACGCGCTCCGCCACGCGCGCCAGGATCTCCAGGTCGAGCAGCCCGATGCCTTCGCGCAGACTATCCAGGTTCCGCTCTGCCATGGGAGTTCCTCGGTTGGTTAGCCGTCATTTTGTGCACATGCGGTTTGTAAGAGCTCTCTGGCTCGAACTTCATCTCTTGTTCGGACCTGAATTTCGGGTGGACCGGTGAAACCGGATATGGAAACAATGCGTCCGCAAGAAGCAATATCCGGAGAACGCTCATTGCGCGTGGAGTATTGAATCCCACCGGCATCGAGAGTTGCCTTGGCCTTGTTCAGCGCGGCCTGATCATCAGCGGTGAAGACGGTTATCAAGGCATCATCGGAGGAGCTCATACCTGAATCGATCCTGCTTGCGTCATTTCGGCTTGTACGTCCCGGCCGTCAGGCGGCGTCATTTCTGCTTTTGGGCGGCTTGAATTGAGATGACCTCCAATCCGCTCTCGAAGAGCTCAGACTTCACTTCGTCTACCAGGCCCCAGGATCTGGCTTGATCTGGATCGAGTGTAGTCCGTTCGAGCATGGCATTCATAACCTGCTTCTCGGTCTTGCCGGTGCATTCGGCGATGACCCTCGCGATGTTGGTCATATCAATCCTGAGTCCCTTGAGGCGCTCCTCGAGCTGCTTTTCTTCAAGGCTGGATTGCGCGAAATTGGCATTGACTCCGTGCAGGAGAAACCGCGCCTGAGGGACAGAGAAACGTTCGCTCCCACCGCAATACATCACGACACCGATTGAGTCGACGCTCCCGAAGTTGTGCGTCACCACCTTAATCGGGAGGCCGCGAAGATAGTTGTAGGCGCTCAGGCCATGAAATACGGATCCGCCTGGACATGAGATCAGGAGGCATATTTCGGTGACGCCCTGTCGCATCTGAGCGTCAACAGCGTTCAGGAGAGCATTCACTGTGACATCAATAACGGGTGCAAAAAAGCGAATCACAGCCCGAGTTGGCATTTGGCTTCCTTCCGCTGTGTCTGGCGACCTGACGTTGTCTTCGCGAGGATGCGATAGAGCAGCGAATCGATTGTCTCGTAGATTATATATCCTCCAGTCAATCGCACCCCTCTCGACATTCGGTTCTTCGCGCCGATGCAGCCCCGGCGGGATTCGCGCTCGTGGCCGTTCCCGCCTTCCACCGTTCACCCCCTCTTACCGGCGATGACGACCTGGGAGGGCAGGCCGAGCGCCACGACGATCTCGTGCTCGAGGACGCGCCACGACTGCTCGGGCAGGAAACTTCGGAGGTCGACCGGGCGGCAGCCGCCGACGAAGCGGGGGCTGATGGCGTGCGCCCTTTTCCAGAGCCAGACGACGAGGCACGAGAAGGGGCCGGTGCCGTGGGTGAGACTGATGAGGCAGAGGCGGCCGTCGGGGGTGAGAACACGCCGCGCCTCGGCGAGCAGAATGACGATTTCCTCCGCCGGCAGGAGGTCGAGGACATAGTTGGCGACAAAGCGATCGAACGTTTCGTCCGCAAACGGGAGTCGGGGGGCGCCGTCGGTGAGGCGGACCGCGGCGCGGTCGGCGTAGGGCGCCATCTTCTCCTTCGCCAGGGCCACCATCGTGCTGCTGATCTCGGTGCCGAGGTAGGTCGCGGCCGGTGGCAGTCGATGCGCCAGCAGCTCGGCGGCGAACGTGCCGGTGCCGCAGCCGATCTCGAGAACGGAGCGGGCCCGCTCGAACGCGCCGCCGGTGATCAGATCATGCAGCGCGCGCCCTTCGTAGATCGACTGCCAGTCCTGCCTGCGGCCGAAGCGATCGTAGAAGGCGCGCGCTTCGTCCCGGGTCAGCATGCGGCGATCATTCCTTGATGACAGCGTGCCGCTTCAGGATGCGGCTCACCTCTTCGATCGGCAGCGCTTCGACCGTGTGACCGTTCCCTGCGACGGTCGTCGCCTTGAAGAGCGAGTTGTAGATCGCCTCTTCGGTCGCTTCGATCGCCGCCTGGAAGAGATCGGACGTCCGGCCGTTGAGCAGGGCGCCTCCGGGGATGGCGCGAGCGTCGGCCTTGCGCCGGACGGCGCTCGAGGTGGAAAAGGCGATCACGTAGTCCCCCGAACCGTTGCTCCCCGCCGCGCCGGTCCGTCCCAACCCGAGCATGGCGCGGGCGGCGAGCCGCTTCAGGTTGCGATCCGACAGCGGCGCATCGGTCGCCACCACGATCATGATCGAGCCGTCGGGTCCTGTGCGGCGATGTGCATCACCCAGTCCGCTTCGCCCCAGCTCGCGGCCGACGGGAACACCGAGGATCTGCAGATCGCCGCCGAAGTTCGATTGCACCAGCACCCCGACCGTCCACCATCCACCCGGGGTGCGGCGCGACGAGGTGCCGATGCCCCCCTTCCAGTCGAAAGCGATGGTGCCGGTTCCGGCCCCGACGCTCCCTTCGGCTACCGGCCCGCCCGCGGCCATGGCCAGCGCTTCACGCACGTGGGATGCATCGAGGGGACGAGTGCGAATGGCGTTGAGCCAGCCATCGTTGGTTTCACCGACCACCGGGTTCAGCGATCCGACGCGTGCCATCCCGGGCTGCCGCAGCATCCAGTCGACCAGCGCGTCCGCCGCCTTCCAGACGCATAGGGTGCAGGTGAGCAGGATCGGCGTTTCGAGCTCCCCCAGCTCGATCAACTGGGTCGAGCCGATCAGCTTGCCGAAGCCGTTGCCGACGTGCACCGCCGCGGGCACCCGATCGAGATAGAGGTTGCCGCCGTGCGGCAGGATGGCGGTGACGCCGGTGCGCACGTCGTCCCCCTCCACGATCGACACCTGCCCGACCCGGACCCCTTCCACGTCGGTGATGGCGTTCAGCGGGCCCGGATCGAGCACGCCGGGCACGATGCCGATCTGCCGGGCGCGGGGGCGCGGTGCGGCGGCGTCATGGCCGGCATCGCTCTGCGCACCGCTGGTGGGCGCCCCGAGCGCGAGTGTCAGCATAAGGACGACGATCAGCGATCGACGCTGCATGGTCGAGAGTCTCCTGAATCGGAACATGCCGGCGGGCCGCCCCGTTGCCTGCGCCGGCCGGCCCTCGCTCCGCCCGCGGCGGCCGGCCGTCACTCCGCATGCTACCAGAGGGATCGCCAATCGCGCCGCTCCCGTATGATAAAGGCTCATGGCTTCCGCACAACATCCCCGGACGGTGCGCTGGTGGCCGGCCGCGCTCGTCCTCCTGCTCGCCGCCGGCCGCATCATCTGGATCTGGTCGGTGCCGAGCCAGAACCGGCAGAATCAGGTGATCTCGACCGGCGGCACCATCCTGCTCGGCCTGGCGCTCCTCTTCCTGTGGCTCGTCCTCCTGTCACGCCTGCGCTGGCGGCTCCGCCTGCTGTGCGCTTTGCTCGTCGTCGCGCTCGGCGTCCTGCTCTGGCAGACGGTGACGGTGCGCGCAGTCAGCGGCGACCTGGTTCCGCTGTTCGCCTGGCGCTGGAGCAATCCGGCCGATGCCCGGCTCGCGGCGGAGCCGCCGGACGGCCACGCCCTCCCGGGAGAGGTCGACGGGCCCCGGAGCGTACCGGCCGGGGCCCGCGATTTCCCGCAGTTCCTCGGCCCGCAGCGTGACGGCATCGTGCGCGGCGTGAGGTTGGCGCGCGATTGGGAGGCGCGGCCGCCGCGCGAGCTGTGGCGCATCCCGGTCGGGGCCGGCTGGTCCGGCTTCGCCGTCGCCGGCGGCGTTGCGGTGACGCAGGAGCAGCGTGGGGAGATCGAGCAGGTGGTGGCGTACGACCTCGCTACCGGCGGCACCATCTGGACGCAGGCCGATGAGACCCGCTACGGCAGCGTTATCGCGGGTGACGGGCCGCGCGCCACGCCGACCATCTATGGCGGACGGGTCTTCACGCTCGGATCGACCGGGGTCCTCAATTGCTTCGATCTGCAGACCGGCGCGCGCCTCTGGACGCGCGACATCCTGGTCGACGCCGGCGCCCCGGTCCCCAACTACGGCATCGCCTCGTCCCCGCTGGTTCCCGGGGATCGGGTGGTGGTGAGCGCCGGCGGCCCGGACGGTCGCTCTCTTCTCGCCTACCATCGCGACACCGGGGAGATCGTGTGGGGCGGCGGCGGCAACCCGACCGGATACAGCTCGCCGATTCTGACCACTCTGAGGGGCGTCCCGCAGATTCTGATCTTCAACAGCGCCGCCCTGGTGGCCCACTCCCCGCGCGACGGCCATCTGCTCTGGGAGCAGGGATGGCCCGCTGAGACCGAGAAGGTCTCGCAGCCGGTGCCGCTGCCGGGCGATCGCGTCTTCCTGTCAAGCGGCTACGGCGTCGGCTGCAAGCTGTTTCAGGTGTCGCGCAACCCGGCCGGCGGCTTCGAGGTCGACACGATCTGGGAGACCCGCCGGCTGAAGGCGAAGTTCACCAACGTGGTCCATCGCGATGGCTTCATGTACGGCCTCGACGACGGCGTCCTGGTCTGCCTCGATCTCGAGGACGGCGAGCGGCGCTGGAAGGGGGGCCGCTACGGCCATGGGCAGACCCTGCTGGTCGGCGACCTGCTGCTGGTGCAGGCCGAGGATGGCGACGTCATCATGGTGGCGGCCGAGCCCGACGCGCATCGCGAGCTGGGGCGCCTCCCCGCTCTCACCGGCAAGACGTGGAATCATCCGGCCCTCGCCGGCTCCTATCTTCTCGTCCGCAACGATCACGAGGCCGCATGCTACGAGCTCCCGCTCGAGGAGGAATGACGATGCTGCATCTCCGTCGCCGCGCCCGGCTCCGCCGGGTCGTTCCGCTGCTCTCACTGCTGCTTTTCCTGGCGTTGCCTTCCGTTTCTGTCGCGGCAGAGGGGCGGCGCTTCGAGCTGGATGACCTGGAGCAGATGGTCAGGGTTTCGCAGCCGCAGATCTCCCCCGACGGCCGCTCGATCGTCGTCGTCGTGTCGCGGCCGAACTTCGAGGAGAACCGGCACGAGGCGGAGCTGGTGCTGGTCGATGTCAAGAGCGGCAACCAGCGCCCCCTCACCTTCGAGCGCCACCGGGTCGGGCAGCCGCGCTGGTCCCCCGATGACGCCCGCCTGGCGTTCCTGGCGCCGCACGGCGAGGGGGAAGAGAAACGGATGCAGATCTTCATCATGTCGATGGCGGGGGGCGATCCAAGGAGGCTGACCGACTCGCCGACCGGCGTGCAGCAGTTCGCCTGGCGCCCCGACGGGGCCGAGATCGCGTTCGTGGCGGCCGACGAGGGGGAGAAGAAGGACGATGCGCCCGGCAAGTATCTCGACGCCTTCGAGGTGGGGGACGATCACTACCTCACGCAGGAGACGGTGCTGCCGTCGCACATCTGGCTCATCCCGGCTGCAGGCGGCGAGGCGCGGCGCCTGACCTCAGGGCCGTGGAGCCTGCCGATGGCGCAACCGCCCGGCCCCCCATCATCGCCCCTGTCGTGGTCGCCGGACGGAGGCGAGATCGCCTTCGTCCGCCAGGAGAAACCGAACTTCGGCAATTGGGACCTGACCCGCGTGCAGATGGTCGAGACCGCGACGGGCGAGATCCGCTCGCTGACCGGCGCGACGACGGGCGAGAGCGTTCCCACCTTCTCGCCCGACGGCTCGCACGTCGCCTACTGGCTGCCGCGCGACGGCGATTGGGCCAACATCATGGAGATCTACGTCGCCCCGGCAAGCGGCGGCAAAGGTCGCAGCCTGACCCGGGCGATCGATCGCAGTCTCTGGCAGTCGCTCTGGATGCCGGACGGCCGATCGATCCTCGTCGGCGGCAATGACGACAACCGGGTGTCGCTCTGGCTGCAGCCGCTCGAGGGACGCGCCCGCCGCCTCGACCTCGGCGACGTCCATCCCTCCTGGTCGTTCTGGATCGACGCCGCGGTCGGCGGGAACGGGGCCATCACCTTCACCGGCTCGACCCCGAAGCGTCCGGTCGAGCTTTATCACCTGGCGTCGCCCGACGCCCGGCCACGGCGGTTGACCGACTTCAACCATCACGTCGCCTCCCTCGATCTCGGCCGGGTCGAGACGATCACCTGGGACGGGCCGGACGATTTCCGCGAGAACGGCATCCTGATCTACCCACCCGGCTTCGACGACCAGAGGCGCTACCCCCTCGTCCTTCTCATCCATGGCGGCCCGCAGGCGTCGTCGACCGAGCGCTTCTCACAACTGGGGCAGTTGATCGCGGCGCGCGGCTACGTCGTCTTCCAGCCCAACTACCGCGGCAGCGACAATCTCGGCAACACCTACCAGAGGGCGATCACGAACGATGCCGGCGAAGGGCCGGGAAGGGACGTGATGGCCGGCCTGGAGGCGGTGAAGCGCCGCGGCTTCGTCGACGAAGCGCGCATCGCCGTATCGGGATGGTCGTACGGCGGCTACATGACGTCGTGGCTGATCGGCAACTTCCAGGTGTGGAAGGCGGCGGTGGCCGGCGCGGCGGTGACCGATCTGTTCGATTCCTACAATCTTTCCGACTTCAACGTCTCCGCCCACTGGTGGTACGGCGGCTCGCCCTGGGTGGAGGACAACTATGAAGCCTATCGCGAGCAGTCGCCGATCACGTACGCGCACCAGGCGACCGCGCCGACCCTCATCCTCGCCACCACCGGCGACGTGCGGGTCCCGACTTCGCAGTCATACAAGCTCTACCACGCGCTGCGCGACAACGGCGTGCCGGTGAAGTTCGTCGCCTGGCCGGTCAGCGGGCATTTCCCCGGCGACCCGGTGCGGGCGCAGGACGTGCAGCGCCGCTGGATCGACTGGCTCGATGAGCATCTGCAGGAGACGGTCGCGAAGCGCGGCGACAGCGATGCGGCGGTTGCGCCGGCCGACTAAATAGGGGGCCACGATTCTGGAACAAAGCGCGCGCAATTGCTCTGAACGTGCCGTTTCCTGCCACCCTGAGCATCGGAGAGGTCCTTAAGCGAACTGCAGGATGGGCAAGCGCTTCGAAGCACCGGGCATCCTGTAACTCGGCCGCTCGCCAGGATGCGATCTGTTATCAACGTTGTGCGATTGATCTCGAATCATGGTCCCTGATGAGGAGATTACAGGGAACCTTCGAAGACTCGTCGTGATCCTGGTCCGTGAAAACCGGCTCGCTGTCCTCTGGAGACGGCTGTTGCTCTTGGGAACCAGATTTCGACTCTGGGGAAGCAAGCACGGAGTTTGAGCTGCGGGCGCCACCGGACACAGGTTCGCGCGCTGCGGGAGGCACTCGGAGAATGCTCGCTCATCGGAACTCTTTCGGGCCCAGATTCGCGGCTCTGGTCCGCACGAGCTCCAGCGGCCCGGGGATCTCCCTGCCCTCCTTCTGTCCCATGAAGTTGAGTACGACCCTCTCATCGTCCAGGAAGGTAATCTCCAGATCCCGAGTGTAGTAGGCCCCCGGTGAGGAGAGATTCGTCACGTCGATGAACTCGAACCTCAGGATGCCCCTGTCCGGAGCCGAGGAGGTAGCCTTCATCCTCGGCTGGTTTCCGGCGTTGCAGTAATGCGTAAGCCTCAGCTCGGGGCCGTCCATATGGTAGACGCTCGTCATGGCGGGCTCCCCCTGGAACTCCTCGACGAGGGCGGAACCGTGCCCGGTCAGCCGGTAGGTGACGCGACGGCCTGGATCCTCGATTTCCTTCCAGGAGCCGACGAGGGCCTTGAGCCGTTCGAACGCCGGCTCGAATGCCTGAGGACCGGAACCATCCTGCGGCTCCTCGTGGAGCCGCACCAAGGAGTGCCGGACCGGCGCCTCCTCGCCCTCATCAAGGCCGTTGAACCTGAGCTGGATGTGATCCTCGTCCTCGAAGACCATCTCCAACTCCCTCGTATGGTAGGCGGTCGGTGTGGCGAGGTTCGTCACATCAACGAAATCGAAGCGGATTGAAGAGGACTCCGGACTCCAGGCTGTGGCCTTCATTCGAGGCTGGTTCCCAGCGCTGCAGTAGTGCGTCATCACGAGATCCTCGCCGTCCATGTGATAGACGCTTGCCATGCCACGGCGCCCCCGGAACTCCTCCACGATGGCAGATCCGTCCGCGGTCAATGAGAAGGTCACCACCGCGGGGCTTCCGACGACATCCCATCGTCCGACGAGCTGTCTTATTCGCTCGAATGCCTCGTTGAAATCCTGGCTCGCAGCCGCCTCCCCGGCAAGAGCCGATCCGGAAGAGACGAGCACCGCCAGAACGATCGCGGCCATCCTGAATGTTTGCTTCATTCCTCCTCCCATCACTTCTTCTCCGCGGACTGTCTCTTCAGTTCGTAGGTCACGGGAAACTCCTCCCCATCGCTCTCGCCATTGAAGGCCAAGCGGAAGTGATCGTCATCCTTCAGGGTGAGGGTGATCTCGCGTGTGAAGTACGCCCCCGGCCGGGAGAGATTCGAGACATCGATGAACTCGAAATGCACCCTCCCGCTCTTTGCATCGTGCGAAACCGCCCGGAACCGTGGCTGGTTCTTGGCCCCGCAGTAATGGGTTGCCCGAAGACTGTCGCCGTCCATGTGATAGAAGGTGCTCATGCCCGACTCATCCGGCATGGCATCGTCCGTCCCGTAGTAGGTCTCGACCAGTGTCGATTCGTTCCCGGTCAGGTGATAGACGAACTTCACATCTCCCCTGGGGCCCTTCCCCTCCCAGGTTCCCACGAGGCGCTTGAGATCCTCGAAGGCGGTCAGGAAGCTGGAACTGGAAGGGCGTGGGCTCTCCCCGGCCAAGGCGGCACCCTGAAGCGGCAGAAGAAGGCAAAACCCGGTCAGGCACAGGAAGCGTTTCATGGCAACTCCTCTCGCTCGGCGGCGGCCCGGAGTGGACGGCCCTGTCTCTCTGCAGTACGAAATCGAGGCCTTATTGGATTGGGGCTTCCGGGCGATGTTCCACAGCCCGGAGCCTGCGACCCGCCGGGAGATGCTTCGCCCTCTCAGAGGTCTCGCCTCCGCCATCTCGCGAGACGGGCGTCAGGTGCGCTGGTCTCGTCAGCGGGAGGTGACAAAGCGGTTGGTGTGGCGAGCTCGCCCGGTTGTCGCCGATCATGCATGGCCTGAAGCCCACGCCGCAGATCAGCCATGTAGACATTGTGATGGCGCGCGCGGAACCCTTCGCTCAGCTCCCGGCTGGACGGCGAGTGGTCATTGGTGCTCTGGACGATGGGGACGGATGCAGGGCGGTCCCGCCTCCCTGGACAATCCGGTTTCGAAACCAGGTCCGTATCGAAGTGCGTGTCCCGGTCTTGAGTCATGTCGATCCCCTTCCAAATGTGTTGACCGTCTTTCCAACCGGGGTAGCGTTGGCGGGTCAGCATCGAGATCCTCCGGCACTTCCTTCCCCTCCCTTGGGCCAATGACCTTGAGCAGCGGGTAGGTGACGCGGCGGCCGGGATCCTCGATTTTTATCCAAGAGCCGACAAGTGCCTTGAGCCATTCGAACGCCGAAGGAAAGGCGGACCCCTGGTGTGGAGAGGTTCGTCACATCGACGAAATCGAAGCGGATCGTCGAGAACTCAGGTATTCACGCCGTGGCCTTCATTCGAGATTGGTTCCCGGCGCTGCAGTAGTGCATCATCACGAGATCCTCACCGTCCATGTGGTAGACGCTCGCCATGCCATGGCGACCCCTGACCTCCTCGACGATGGCGGACCTTCCCCGGTCAGGGCGAAGGTCACCACTGAGGGGCTCCGACGACATCCCGTCTTCCGACGGGTTCCCTGATGTGCGCGAACGCCGGGCCGAATTCTCGGGTCATCGTCGATGGCACCGCAGGAGTCGGTCCACAAGAGACGAGGGTAGCCAGAACACCGCGGCCTTCCACAATCTGTGTCTCATGTTTCCTCCCATCACTCTTTCTCTGATGACTGCCTCTTCAGCTCGAGGGTCAGGGGATACGCTTTCCCGTCGCTTTCGCCGTTGAAGGCCACCCGGAGGTGATCGTGATCCACAATGGTAAGAGTGATCTCGCGGGTAAAGTAGGCCCCCGGCCGGGAGAGATTCGAGACGTCGATGAACTCGAAATGCACGGTCCCGCTCGATGGATCGTGTGAGACCGCCCGGAACCGCGGGTAGTTTTTGATACCGCAGTAGTGGGTTGCTCGAAGATCGTCGCCATCCATGTGATAGAAGGTGCTCATGCCCGACGCACCCGGCCCGGGATATTTCGGCCCGTGGTAGTTCTCAATCAGTGTCGATCCGTTCCCGGTCAGGTGATAGACAAACTTCACGTCTCCTTCTCCTTCGCGGCCCTTCCCCACCCAGGTTCCCACGAGATGCTTGAGATCTTCGAAGGCGTTCAGGAATCTGGAACTGGAAGGGCGTGGGCTCTCCCCGGCCAGGGCGGCACCCTGAAGCGGCAGAAGAAGGCAGAATCCTGTCATGCAGAGAAGGCGTTTCATGGTGGCTCCTATCACTCGACGGCGGCCCGGAGTGGCCTGTTCTGTCTTCCTGCAGTACGAAATCGGCGCGGTATCGGATTGGAGTGCCTGATTGAGGGTCCCATGGGCCCAATCCGAAGTCTCCGGAATTTCGTACAGTACTTGAGAGGGGTGCAGACCGAGCCGAGGCCG
>CBDUYA010000036.1:0-13587 GCA_965371335.1 uncultured bacterium
CGGTGCAGATCCACGGCGGCTACGGGTACCTCGACGAGTATCCCGTGGAGCGGCTGTTCCGTGATTCAAAGATCACCGAGCTGTACCAGGGGACGTCCGAGGTTCAGCGGCTGGTCATCGCCAGGGAGATTCTGAAGAGGACACAAGAATGAAGAAGCAGGACACCAGGACGGTCATCGGCAACCGCCGCTCCTGGGAGGAGAAGACGCTCCATCCGGCGCTCGAGCGGCGCCCCGAGCGATCGGCCAGGTTCACCACCGTCTCCGACCTCCCGATCGAACGGATCTACTCCGCCGAGGACCTGGAAGGATGGGATCCGGTGGACAAACTCGGGTTTCCGGGACAGCCTCCGTTCACCCGCGGAGTCTACCCCTCGATGTACCGGGGACGACTCTGGACCATGCGCCAGTTCGCGGGATTTGGCAGCGCCGAGGACACCAACGAGCGATTCCGCTACCTCCTCGACCATGGTCAGGGGGGCCTGTCGGTCGCCTTCGATTTGCCGACCCTGATGGGGAAGGACTCGGACGATCCGCTGGCCGAGGGGGAGGTGGGGCGCGAGGGAGTGGCCATCGATACTCTCGCCGACATGGAAGTGCTCTTTCACGAGATTCCCCTCGGCAAGGTCTCGACCTCGATGACCATCAATGGCCCGGCGGCCGTGCTGCTCGCCATGTACTTCGTGGTCGCCGAGAAACTGGGGATCCCGCTTGAATCACTCGAAGGGACGATCCAGAACGATATCCTGAAGGAATACATCGCCCAGAAAGAGTGGATCTACCCGCCCCACCCCTCGATGCGCATCATCACCGACATGATTGCGTTCTGCGCTTCGCGGACGCCCAAGTGGAACACCATCTCAATCAGCGGTTACCACATCCGCGAGGCGGGGTCGACCGCCATTCAGGAGCTCGCTTTCACCCTGGCCGACGGCATCGCGTACGTGCAGTCGGGCGTCGACCGCGGCATGCCGGTCGAGGCGTTTGCCTCCCGCCTGTCGTTTTTCTTCAACTCCCACAACGACTTCTTCGAAGAGATCGCCAAGCTGAGGGCGGCACGCAGGCTGTGGGGAACGACCATGCGCGATCGGTTCGGGGCCACCGACCCGCGTTCGTGCATGCTGCGCACGCACGTGCAGACCGCGGGCTGCTCCCTCACCGCGCAACAGCCGCTCAACAACGTGGTGCGGGTCTCCGTTCAGGCTCTCGCCGCCGTCCTCGGCGGCACTCAGTCTCTGCACACCAACGCCATGGACGAAACGCTCTCCCTGCCGACCGAACAGTCAGCCCGGCTGGCCCTGCGAACACAGCAGATCATCGCGGAGGAAAGCGGCGTCACCAATACCATCGATCCGCTGGCCGGCTCCTATTTCGTCGAGGCGCTCACCGATCGCATGGAGGCAGGCGCCAGTGATTACATCCGGCGCATCGACGAAATGGGAGGAATGATCAAGGCGATCGAGCTGGGCTTCCCGCAGAAGGAGATTGCCGAGGCCGCCTATCTCTACCAGAGGCAGATCGACGACCGGGAGAAAACGGTGGTCGGCGTCAATCGCTACACCGAAGGCGACGATCATCAGGTCAATCTCCTGCGCATCGGTCCCGAGGTCGAACGTTCCCAGCGCGAGCGGCTCCGCCGCACTCGCGCGGAGCGCGACGCGGCCCGCCACGAGGGGGCGCTGCAGAAGCTCGAGGCGGCGTCCCGCATCGAAGAGAATCTCATGCCGCACATTATCGAGGCGGTCCGCGCCTACGCTTCAGTGCAGGAAATCTGCGATACGCTCAAGAAGGTGTTCGGAGTCTACCGGGAATCGCAGGTGCAATTATGACGACGGCAACACCCACCGTCAGGCTGCTGGTCGGCAAGGTCGGTCTCGACGGTCATGATCGGGGCGCGAAGATCATTGCCCGGGCCCTGCGGGACGGCGGATTCGAGGTGATTTACTCCGGACTCCACCAGACCCCCGAGATGGTGGTCGCCACGGCTCTTCAGGAAGACGTGGACGGCATCGGCCTGTCGATTCTGTCCGGGGCCCACAACACCATCTTTCCGAAGATTCTCCGGCTTCTCAAGGAGAAGGGGGGCGAGGATGTGGTGGTGTTCGGCGGCGGAATCATTCCGGAAGAGGACATCACCTCTCTCCGCCACCAGGGTGTCGCCGGAATATTCCGTCCCGGCGCGACAACGCGGGAGGTGATCGACTGGGTCCGCGCCAACGTCGTGCCGAGACACCGTTAGGAAACCGTTCGGATCGATACCCACCATCCAACGGATGGGTGTAGGATTAGCGTTCGCGCCGCCCGCCGCCGCGGCGGTCACATCAGGCCGCCGTGGTACGCGGTCCGGCCCGAAAGGGGAGGAGGCTCGTGAAGACGATCCTGCTGGCTGACGACAGTATCACCATCCAGAAGGTGGTGGAGTTGACGTTTTCCGAGGGAGATTATCAGGTCATCTGCGTCAGTAATGGCACCGAGGCGCTGAAGAAGATACGAGAGGTGCGTCCCAGCGTCGCCCTCCTCGATATCATCATGCCGGAGAAGAACGGGTACGAAGTCTGTGAGGAACTGAAGAAGGACCCGGCGACAGCCGATATTGCGGTGCTCCTGCTGACGGGCACGTTCGAACCGTTCGATGAGAAGCGCGCCGCTGCGGTCGGCGCCGCTGGCCATCTCACCAAACCGTTCGAGTCGCACGCCCTGGTGTCCCGCGTCGACGAACTGATCGCTGCCGGCGGGGGCGCAACGGACTCGACGGCCGCGGATCCGGTGGCGCCGCCCGCACCGCAGGAAACGCCGGCCCTGGTCACCTCCGCGGCACCCCCGTCCGGCGCCGCTGTTCAGGAATCGCCGGCCGTCGCACCGGAGCTCCCGCCGCCCGGGCTCGCCGCACCGTCGCCCGACTCGGAGGACGTCCCGTCCGCTTCAGCGCCGATCGGCACGGCTCCCGATCCGGACGATGGTGGCTCCCTCCAGGCATCGGCGCCTTTCGACCTCAGTTCAGCCGACGAGGAGGTGATCCCGGATCGCTTCGATGATCCGGCGCCGCCCGCCGGGGAGACCGTAAGGCTCAGCCGCCGCGAAGTGCTTGCCGCCAGCCGGGATGCGGAGAGATCCGCGCCTGCTTCCACGGCCAGCCAGACCCCGCCGGCCCCTCCCATGGAGGGCTTCGTGCCGGGCTACGAAATACCCGAGCCGCATGCCCCCGCACCGTCACCGCAGAAAACCATCGAGGTGCATGGTGACTCCGCGGCTCCTACCCTGACACAGGAGATGGTCGATCGGATCGCGGAGCAGGTGGTTCAGCGCATGTCGGACCGGGCCGTTCGCGAGATCGCCTGGGAGGTCATCCCGCAGGTGGCTGAGGCCATCGTGCGCAACCGCATCAAGGAACTGGAGGAGCAGGGCGAGGGATAACCCGCAGAGCCGCTCGCTGCGCGCCAGTCCGGTTTGAAGAAAAGTAGGTTTCTAGCCTACTTTTTTTCTTGTCCGGCGCCGGCGCTCTGTCCCCGCCCCAACGGGCCATGTCCGATCTCGACAAGGTCTTCGACCCGTCCCGATTCGAGAGCCATTGGTACGCTCACTGGGAGCGCCTCGGCGTGTTCAGGGCCGACCCCGCTTCGGGGCGGCCGGCGTTCTGCATGGTGATCCCGCCTCCCAACGTCACCGGACGCCTGCACATGGGCCACGCTCTCAACAACACGCTGCAGGACATTCTGGCCCGCTGGCGACGCATGAAGGGGGACGACGTTCTCTGGCTTCCCGGCACCGATCACGCGGGCATCGCCACCCAGATGATGGTCGACCGCGAGCTGACCAAGGAGGGGAGCAGCCGCCAGCAGCTCGGTCGGGACGCGTTCGTGGAGCGGGTCTGGAAGTGGAAGGAAGAATACGGCAGCACCATCATCTCGCAGCTCAAGAAACTGGGCTGCTCGTGCGACTGGAGCCGCGAGCGATTCACCCTGGAACCGGCCCTGTCGACCGCGGTTCGCGAAGCCTTCGTCCGCCTCTACGAAGACGGTCTGATCTACCGCGACAACTTCATCGTGAACTGGTGCCCCCGGTGCCGTACGGCGATCTCCGATCTGGAGGTGGAGCAGCGGCCGCTGGGAGGCCACCTCTACACCATCAGCTACCCCTTCGAGGACGGAAAAGGATCCGTTCAGGTCGCGACCACCCGACCGGAGACGATGTTCGGCGATACCGGAATTGCCGTGCATCCGGAGGACGAACGCTTCAGCAGACATGTGGGCCGCATGGTCAAGCTGCCCCTGACCGACCGCGTCATTCCGATCGTGGCCGACAGCTTCGTCGATCGCGAGTTCGGAACGGGCGCGGTGAAGATCACGCCGGCGCACGATGCGAACGACTTCGAGGCGGCCCAGCGCACCGGTCTGCCGGCCCTCGGGGTGATGGATGAACAGGGCCGCATGAACGACGAGGTCCCGGAACCGTATCGCGGCCTGGATCGTTTCGAGGCCAGACGGAGGGTGGTGGATGACCTGCGCTCCGCCGGCCTCGTCGTCGACGTCCAGGAGCACGCCCATAACGTCGGTCACTGCCAGCGCTGCGGCACCATCGCCGAGCCTTACCTCTCCACCCAATGGTTCGTTCGCGTCGCCCCCCTTGCGAAGGCGGCCATTCAGGCCGTCGACGACGGGAGGATTCGTTTCACCCCCGCCCACTGGGTCAACAGCTACAACGAATGGATGCACAAGATTCACGACTGGTGCATCAGCCGTCAGCTCTGGTGGGGTCACCAGATTCCCGCCTGGCACTGCGACGAATGCAGCCATATTACGGTGGCGCGGGAGACACCCCGGGTGTGCGCCGGCTGCAAGGGAAGCTCTCTCAGGCAGGACCCCGACGTTCTGGACACCTGGTTCTCGTCCGCTCTCTGGCCGTTTTCCACCCTCGGCTGGCCCCGGCGCACACCAGAACTGGGGCGCTACTACCCCACCACAACGCTGATCACGGGATTCGATATCCTCTTCTTCTGGGTCGCGCGGATGATCATGGCCGGACTCCGATTCATGGAGGATGTGCCGTTCCATCAGGTCTACATCACCGGGCTGGTGCGTGATGCCGAGCGCCAGAAGATGTCGAAGACACGTGGTAACGTGATCGATCCTCTCGATCTGATCGACCGCTTCGGCGCCGATTCGCTGCGCTTCACCATGGCGGCCATGGCGACACCGGGATCCGATCTCCCGCTCTCCGAGGAGCGGATGGCGGGTTACCGTGCATTCGCCAACAAGCTCTGGAACGCCGCCCGCTTCGTCCTGATGAACAACGACGCCGCGAAGAGCGAGCCGCTCGCCCCCGATCCCGGCGAGCGCGCTCATCTGGCGCCCGAAGATCGCTGGATCCTGAGCCGCCTCGCCCGCCTGAGCGCGGCCGTCGAGGCCGCGCTCGGGCAGTTCCGGTTTGACGAGATGGCAAACGGTCTCTACAGGTTTCTGTGGCACGAGTACTGCGACTGGTATCTCGAAATGGTGAAGTCCCGTCTCAGCAAGGACAGCCCCCCTGCCGAGGCCCGCACGGCTTGCACCGTTCTTCAGCATGTCCTTGAGCAGGTTCTGCGGCTCCTTCATCCGGTGATGCCGTTTCTCACTGAAGAAATCTGGCAGCGCCTGCCGCACCGGGGCGAGACGATTGCCACCGCCCCTTACCCCGAGAGCGACTCCCGCTGGATCGATGTGGACGTGGAGCGGGAGATGGCGCTGCTGATGGAGGTGGTCAGCCGGGTGCGCAATCTGCGTGCCGAGCTCAGCATTGACCCTGGACAGCGCGTCAGCCTCCTCTATCACCCTCAGTCGGAAGCGGCGCGAGCCACGCTGAAGACCAACCGCGTAGTGCTGATGACGCTCGCGAGATTGTCGGATGCTGCGGAGGTCGACGACACGGCAGGATCCGGCGCGGCGGCACGTGCGGTGGCCGCCGGAGTCGATCTCGCCATGCCGCTGGCGGGGGTGCTGGACGTCGCGGCGGAGCGTGAGCGTCTCGATCGATCGATTGCCAAGCTCCGCAAGGAGCGCGAGGGACACGCCCGCAAGCTGCAAAACCCCGAGTTTCTCAGCCGCGCCCGGCCCGAGGTGGTGGAGAAGACCCGCGGCATCGACATCGTGCTCCGGGAGAAAATCGACCGCCTGACGAGGACGCTCGAGGGCCTCGGATAACGCCCCTCCCGGCGGTGGCCCAATTCGCAGCCCGTCTCCTGGTCGCTCGTGAATCACCCGGTCAGCCGGCCGGCCCGCATGGCGCGGCTCGAAGTCGCCGGGCCGCTCATTGGGCCACCTTCACGCCCATCGCCCCATCACATCTGGAGCGGCTCGAAGGCGACTCGCCTTGACCCCCCGGGGCTCCGGGTGCGAGAATTGGTAAGTTATGATTGATGAACAGGTTGTGAACCGCGCTGTACGCGCAGCCTTGGAAGAGGACGTGGGGACGGGCGATATCACTTCGCAGGCCGTCGTCGAGGAAGGCGTCCGCGCGCGAGCGCGTATCGTCGCCCGTGAGCAGCTGGTGGTCGCCGGGCTGGCCGTCGCGCGGGCCGTCTTCGCCCACCTGGATCGCCGGGTTGAATTCCAGGAGTCATGCCGCGATGGTGACACGCGGGAGGCGGGAGAGGACCTGGCGACGCTGCAGGGGCCGGCGCGGGCGATTCTCGCGGGAGAGCGAACAGCGCTCAATTTCCTGCAGCGCATGTCAGGGATTGCCACCGGCGCGAGCCGGTTCGTCGCGGCGGCGCGCGGCGCAAAGGTCGAGATCGCCGATACGCGCAAGACGGTCCCCGGCCTCCGCGCGTTCGACAAGTACGCGGTCCGGATGGGCGGAGGAGTCAACCACCGGGCCGGCCTCTATGACGCCATCCTGATCAAGGACAACCACTGGCGACTCGCGGGAGGCATCGGGAAAGCGGTTCGCCGGGCTCGCCTGCAGATCAACGGCCCGGCAGAGGACGCGACGATCGAGATCGAGGTGGGGACCATCGATGAGGTCCGGGACGCGCTCGACGCTGGTGCGGAGGCGTTGCTGCTGGACAACATGGACGAGGCGACGCTGACCAGGGCGATCGAGCTGGCCCGCGGTCGCGCGTTCCTCGAAATCTCCGGCGGCATCCGCAAGCCGGACATCGCCCGTCTGGCGTCCCTCGGAGTGAACCGCATTTCGGTCGGCGCCCTGACCCATTCGGCGCAGGCGGTCGACATCGCGCTCGAGCTGGAGCCGCTGTGAGCCGCCGCCACGAGGATCTCCACGGTGATCCCGGGGCGACTGCCGGGCTGCCGGGAAAGTTCGCCGCTCCACTCACTCCCGCCGCTCTCCAGCGTCGCATCGGCTCAGCGTCGTTCGGGCATCGCATCTACTACTACCCGACGATCGGATCGACCAACGAACGGGCGCTCGATCTGGCCGCAGCAGGGGAGCCGGAGGGCAGCCTGGTCCTGGCGGAAGAGCAGACGGCGGGGCGTGGGCGCCGGGACCGTTCGTGGACCTCCCGGCCTTATCTCGGTATCTACGCCTCACTGATCCTCCGCCCCGTCCTTGCGACCCCCTGTGCGCCGCAGTTCACGCTTCTTGCCGCGGTCTCGGCGGCCGAGGCGCTGCGCCTCGCCTGCGGCCAGAAGACCCGCATCAAGTGGCCCAATGATCTGGTTGTCGGGAGGCGGAAGATCGCCGGCGTGCTGGGCGAGGTGCGCGGCTCAGCCGCGCAAATCCGCGCCATGGTGATCGGTGTGGGCATCAACGTGAACCACGCGATAGAAGATTTCCCCGCCGCATTGCGCCACACGGCGACCTCGGTGCGGATCGAGACCGGAGCACCGGGCGATCGAGTGGCGATTCTCGCGGCCCTCCTCGAGCAGATCGAGGCGCGCTATCGGCGACTGCTCAACGACGGTCCTGAGGCACTGCTGCGCGAATGGGAATCGCTCTCCTCCTTGTCGCTGGGAAGGGAAATCGTCGTGCGCAGTGCTTCGACCCCGGTCCGCGGTGTGTTCCGGGGAATCGACCAGGAGGGTGCGCTGCTGCTGACCGGGGAGAACGGCGCGACCATACGCGCCCCCTTCGGAGCAGTCGAGACAGTTTCTTCAGCATAAGGGCATCATGATTCTGGTGATGGATCTCGGCAACACCAACACGGTCCTCGGGGTATATGACGAAGAACGGCTGGTGGCGCACTGGCGTCTCACCACGGTGCGCGATCGCACGGTCGATGAGTACGGCATCCTGGCGCGCAACCTCCTGGCCTTCGCCTCGATCGACGTCTCTGCCATCGACGGCATAATCATCGCATCGGTGGTCCCGCCTCTCAACAGCGTGCTCGAGGCAATGGCGATCACCTACTTCAAAGTCAAGCCGCTGTTCGTCGAAGCGGGGATGAAGACCGGCATGCCGATTCTCTACGACAACCCGCTGGAGGTCGGCGCGGATCGCATCGTCAACGGCGTGGCCGCCTACGCGCGTGCCGCCGGTGCAGTGATCGTGGTCGACTTCGGAACAGCGACCACGTTCGACGCCATTTCCTCGCGCGGAGAATACCTGGGCGGCGCGATCGCGCCGGGACTCAGCATTTCGGCCGAGGCGCTGTTCCAGCGCGCCGCGCGACTGCCCCGCGTCGATATCCGCAGGCCGCCGCGCGTCATCGGCAAGAACACGACTCACAGCCTGCAGTCGGGACTGTTCCACGGCTACGTGGGTCTGGTGAGCGGTATTCTCACACGCATCCGCGAAGAGATGAGGGAGCCGGCGCGCTGCATCGGCACGGGCGGGCTGATCGGGCAGCTGCGGGATGAACTCGGGCCGGTTCTTGACGAGGTCGACGCAAACCTGCCCCTGGAAGGGCTGCGCATCCTCTACTACCGCAACCGATGAGCGTCCCCGGCGAAGCGGACGAGTACTACCGCGCCATCGAAGAGGAGTTCAGGCGGCTGCGGGGAGCTCCCATGCTGCTCTCACCCCGCGACTGGGCGCTGATCGGCGAGTGGCGGGCGGCGCGTATACCGCTGCGTGTCGCGCTGCAGGGCATCACCAACGTCTTCGACTCCTTCGCACGCCGCACCCCCCCGACCACCCGCCGCATCAATTCCCTGTCCTACTGCCGGCAGGAAGTTCTGAGCCTTCATGAACTCTACCTCGGCCTGCACGGGGTCGACGCCGGCCGGCCGGTGACCGCTGCAGGAGAGCAGGCGCCGGCCCCCGCCGTTTTGCGCCATCTCACCCGGCTCGGCCGCCATATCCGGGAGGCGATGACGCTTGCCTCGGAGAAGCACGACGACCGGATCGTGCAGGTCCTGGCCCGGGTCACCTCGGATCTGAAACGCATGCGCCGGGAGGTCAGGACGGCAACGCTCGAACCCCAGGCACTCGAGGAGCGGCTCCGGCAGCTCGATGAGACGCTTCTCGAAGTCGCACGGGAGTCCCTTTCGACAGATGAGCGCACCCGCCTCGAAGCCGAAGCCGACGCCATGCTCGGCGATCGCCGCGCACGGATGACCGAGCAGGCGTTCGCAGCGACCCTCGCGACCTACCTGGCCCGGCATCTGCGGCGGAGCCGCAACCTGCCCCGTCTGACTCTGTTCGACTGAGGACGGCCGGCACGATCAGCGGGGTTCTTGACCATGTAACCGCCCACGGTCTACGATTCTTCACCCGCCTGGAGAGCCGGTCATCGTCCCGAACGTGCGATGTCCGATTCCCGCGGCAATCCTTTCCATTCTCCGTCCGGCATCCTGGCGTTCGCCGGAGCGGTCTCGTTCGCCGCCGGGGTGGCTCTCCCGTTCGCGCTTGGCGGGGCCGGCCTCTGGGCTGTCGTCACGGTCGTGGCGCTCCTTGCTCTCCTGCGCCAGCGCATCGTGTCCGGCGGCGCGACCGTCGCGCCTGCCCCCTCCCGCTCCCCGATGCGGCACCTGATACCGCTCCTCGCCGGCCTCGGCATCGCACTCCTGCACGACCGTTGCGACCCGACACCATCCCTCCTGCGGAACTGGCGCGCCTCCGGCTTCGAGGCTCACTACACGCCGGTGCAGATCGGGGGCGTCGTGCGCGCCTCGGCCACCACGCGCCGGCGGCGCGCGGCTCTGATCGTGCGGTTGCGGGACTATCAGCTTCCCGGAGGGTGCCGCATCACGCTCCCGGCGGGGCGGCCGATCCACCTGCGGCTCTCCGTGCCGCTTCCCGGACCCGCCGCAGCGGCGCCCTGGCACGCGGGCGACACCATCGCCGCCACGGCCCGGCTCGGGCCGCCCCGCCAGTTTCGTAATCCCGGCGCGTTCCGCTATGCCGCGTACCTCAAGGCACGTGGAATCGATCTGCTCGGCTCCGTCAAGAGCATGCGCCTGATGTCGCTGCGGGCAGCACCGCGTGCGTCCGTCGCCGACCTCCTGCCGGCGGTGCGGCGGGCGATGATCAGACGACTGCACGCCGCGGCCGGCCCCGGCCAGGAAGCGACCGCGGCCTTTCTGACGGCCCTCCTGGTGGGAGAGCGGAATCGACTGGCGCCCGATCTGACGACCTCCCTGCAGCGCGCCGGCGTCTACCACATCGTGGCGCTCTCCGGGCTGCACGTCGGGCTCGTCGTTCTGTTGCTCAGCGGCCTGCTGCGACTCAGCCCGCTGGCACCACTCCTGCGTCGCGGTGTGATGATCGCCTGCATCGTCCTGTATGCCGGTCTGGTGCGCGACAGCGGCTCGATCGCACGCGCCGCGCTCATGGCGACGCTCTACCTGGGGGCGGGGATGGTCCGGCGTCGTCTGTCGCCTATCGGCGCCATCGGGGTCACGGCGGCTCTCCTGCTGTGCGCGCGGCCGGCGTGGATCGAGGATGCGGGTTTCCACCTGACGTTCGCCGCAACTCTCGGCGTGGTGGCGATGGTCGCGCGCTCCCGCGGAGATCGGCCGGCGGGGCGCTCCGTGTTCGGATTCCTGCGAAGACAGATCGGCGCCTCGGTGCGGTTGTCGACGGGAGTTCTCGTGGCGACCGCACCGCTCACCGCCTTCCACTTCCACATCGTGGTCCCGGCTGCGCTCCTGATGAACCTGATCGCCGTGCCGCTCGCCGCCCTCCTGCTGATGATCGCGATCGCGATCAGCCTCGTACAGCCGGCGTGCACGACGGTGGCTCATCTTCTCTGCCGGTTCGCCTCGGCCCTGCTTGAACTGCTCCTCCGGCTGGCCGATGGAGTGGCAGCGCTGCCTGGCGCCTGGTTCCACGTCCTTCCACCGCACCCGGTGCTGATCCTGGGGCTCGCATTCGTCGCCCTTCTTCTCGCCGCCGGCGATCGTCCCCTGCGGCGCCTGGCGCTGGCGACGACTCTGGTGCTGTCGCTCCGTCTCGTTGCCGCAGGGCGTGCTCCGATGCCTCCGCAGGGTGCCCTGGAAGTGACCCTGCTCGACGTCGGGCAGGGGGATTCGATCCTGCTGCGGCTCCCGACCGGGCTCACCGTCCTGATTGACGCCGGCGGGTTTCCGGGGAGCTCCTTCGACGTCGGGGCGCGCGTCGTGGCACCGGCGCTCAGGACCCTCGGCATTCTGCGGCTCGACCTTCTCGTCCTCACCCACGCCCACACCGATCACCTGGGAGGAGCGCCGGCCGTGATCAGGGAGTTCGCGCCCCGTGCCATCTGGATCGGCGGAGTGCCGCACGACGATCCGACGGTGCAGCGGCTGTTGCGGCTGGCGGAGGAGGAAGGGATCCCGGTCGTCTTCCCGCGCCGCGGTGTCCGCCTCGGCCTGGGAGGAGCGGTGGTGGAGGTGCTCAATCCGGGCGGAGGCGATGCGCCCGACCGTGCCGCCGCGAATCGCGGGTCGCTCGCCATGCGGATCGGTCTTCACCATCGCGAAGCGCTCCTCACCGGAGATCTGGAGCGGGACACGGAGAACGATCTGCTGCGCTCCGGACACGATCTGCAGGCCGGCCTCTTGAAGGTCGGTCATCACGGCAGCCGGACCTCGACGAGCGCCGGCTTTCTCGCCGCGGTGGCGCCGGAGATCGCCCTCATCTCGGTCGGCTCCACCAACCCCTGGGGCCATCCCCACGACGACGTCATCGAGCGCCTGCTGACAGCCGGGAGCCTCGTTCACCGATCGGATCGGGACGGCGCCGTCCGCTATCGGACCGATGGACACGCACCATGGATCGTCGTCCCGTTCTCATCACCGCGGGGACGAATGCTGGCGCCTTTCAGAACACCCGCGGAGTGACCGGAATGAAGGAGAGGACAAAGATCAGCAGCCCGGCGAACGCAATCACCAGCCGCCCCCGGCCAAGGCCGGTGCTCTCCTCCACCAGGGGGGGATGCCGGGGGCCGATGATGGCGAACAGGATCCCGAACGTCACGAGGTGCCAGCCTCCCACCAGCGCCCCTCCCAGGCAAAGCACCCAGACCCCGGCCCTCGAGACAACATGGTGGAGCGGGCGGGACATGGCGTACAGCATGTGGCCGCCATCCAATTGGCCGATCGGCAGGAGGTTGAGAGAGGTCGCCAGCAGTCCCAGCCAGGCCGCCGCGAACAACGGATCAAGACGGAGAGAAACGCCAGGCCCGAGGTCGAAAAACAGGGGATAGAGGATTTCCAGGAGCAGACAGGAGGTCAGGCCGATGTCGCCGGGGGTCGGCGGCTGCTGGATCGGAGTCGAGCGCGACAACCCGATGAGGAGGACCGGCACGGCCACTACAAAGCCGGCGATTGGCCCCGCCACACCGATATCGAACAGGGCGCGGCGATTGGTGATGGGGGCGCGGATGCGAATGATCGCCCCGAATGTGCCGAACAGATGAGGGGCTGGGAGGAAAAAGGGGAGGGAGGCCTCGATGCGGTAGTAGCGGCAGGCGAGATAGTGCCCCATTTCGTGCGCGCCGAGGATCGACATGACGCCGAGGGCGTAGGGCAGGCCGGGGGCCCAGCGAGCGGGAGAGCGACCGATGTTCAGAAGCGTCGCCCAGGAATAGTCTTCCAAGGTCATCACGGTCCCGGCAATCAGGGTCGTCATGACCGTCAGGAGGAAGCAGAGGAGATTGACGAGCGGGTGGAGAGGCCGGCGCCGCCTTGCCCGCGGATTTCCTTCCGGGAGGGATCCCACCGGCGCGAGGACCGGGTCGGCACCGCCTGTCAGGGCGCTGGCGCCGTTATCCAACTATCTCAGGTTCCGCAGGTTCTTGCCCGGCTTGAAGCGGATGGTCTTGCCTGGCGGAATGCGGACCTCGGTCCCGGTGCGCGGGTTACGGCCGATCCCCTTCTTGCGCGGCTTCACCTGGAAGACACCAAAGCCACGCAGTTCAATCCGTTCCCCCCGCCGCATCGATTCCTTCATCGCGTCCAGGATCGCCTCGACGGCGACCACCGCCCGGACCCGCGTGATGTCGGCCGTTTTGGCGACGTTGTTGATGATATCGGTCTTGATCATGTCCCGCCCCTGAAAATCATCGGCTGAAACTCGTAAAGTGCTGAAATTATAGGACCATAGAACTACACTGTCAAGGTGTGTGTCACCTGCCACTGGGATATCTTTCCCTGTTTCGGAAGGACTGCTCAGAGAGGTCTGGAGAGCCGTATGCCGCCGCCCGTCGTCGCCATCGTGGGGGCTCCGAATG
>CBDUYA010000037.1:0-13562 GCA_965371335.1 uncultured bacterium
CGCCCCGCGACGCGGGAGGTGACCCGCCGATAAAGCTCTGAAGATGATCTGTCTTGATGGTGAATAAATTCAGGATTCTGCGGAGATCCACACGCAGCGCAACGGCGATCCACAACGGCCTGTGAACCGGTCATGAGAGATCCCCTTCGAGGGTCGTCAGGATGCGATCCAGGTCACGGTCTTTCTCGCGTATCGCTGCGACCTTGCGAATGGCGTGAATCACCGTGGTGTGATGCTTGTCGAAGTGGGTTCCTATGGCCGGTAGCGACTTGTCAGTGAGGCGCCGGCAGAGAAACATCGCGACCTGGCGCGGAAAGACGATATGGCGGGCGTTGTTGCGCGACTTGAGATCCGCCATCTTGATGCCGAAGTGAGAGGCCGCTCGCTTCATGATCGCTTCGATCGGCACGCTGCGACCACGGTCGTCGATCAGGTCCTTGAGGGTTTCCTGGGCCATTTCCAGGTCGATGGGGCAACGGCGCATCGAACTGTAGGCGGTCAGGCGGATCAGCGCCCCCTCCAGCTCGCGGATGTTGGAGCGGCTGCGGCTGGCAACGAACATCGCGACCTCGTCGGGAAGGGCGATGTTCCCCATCTGCGCCTTCTTCTGAAGGATGGCGATTTTCGTCTCGAGATCGGGCGGCTGCATGTCGGCGATGAGACCCCACTCGAAACGCGAGCGCAGACGCTCTTCGAGGGTCGGTATATCGCGCGGCGGACAATCGCTGGTCAGAACAATCTGCTTCTGCGACTCATACAGCGCGTTGAAGGTGTGAAAGAACTCCTCCTGAGTACGCTCCTTGCCCGCCAGGAACTGGATGTCATCGATCAGCAGGACATCGATGTTGCGGTAGCGATCCTTGAAATCAGGGGTCCTTTCGTACTGAATCGAGCTGATCAGCTGATTCATGAATTTTTCGGTGCTGGTGTAGCGCTGCCGCAGGCCGGGGTGGGTGCGGGCGATCTGGTTGCCGATGGCGTGCATCAGGTGAGTCTTGCCGAGGCCGACGCCGCTGTAAATGAACAACGGGTTGTAGGAGCCCGAAGGCTGGTCGGTGATGGCGAGTGCCGCGGCGTGGGCGAACTGGTTGCAGGAACTGACCACGAAGGTATCGAATGTGAAGCGCGGACTGAGTCCGGTCGAGAACGGGGCCCCGGGCGGCGGCAACTCCCGCTGGCCCCTCGCCGGGCGCATCGATCGTGCGGCGGCGGGGGAGGTCCGCCGCATCGGGCGGTATGGTGCGGGACCGGCCGCGATGTCGTCGTCCTGTCTCGGACCGCTCGGGAGCGAATCACGGCTGGTGAAATGGATGCGAAGACTGCGCAGCTCCAGCTCGCGCGCGCTCTCATCGATGAGAGATTGGTAGTTCTTCGTAATCCAGTCGGCGAACAGAGCACTCGGCACCTCAACCCTCAGGGTGCCGTCGGAAACGGAGACCTGCTGCGTCGGTTTCAACCAGGTGGTGAAACTGTGATCGTCGATCTTGTGCTGCAAGGTGGAGAGAATTCGTTCCCAGAGGTTCATGCGCTCGACCCCGCCGTCGTGTTCCGGCCGCTGGATTTCCTGAGAGCCGCTGATTGTAGGCAGTTTCGCCCCATCTCTCGCTCAGCTTTTCAACATGTTTTCAACAGATGTGGAAAAAAAGTGACGCTGTAAGGTATTGGGTGAATGGGCTTTGCGCGCCGACCGTGGGAAGGTTCGTGCTGATCTTATGTCAACTTTGGGCGCCTGCCCCACATATGGGACCGGGCGAAGAGATAAGCGGACATCTGGTGCCATTCTGACCGGTTCTCCGATGATTTCGATCCCTGGAGACACCCCAACCCCGTCGGGACAACTGGCCCGAAAAAAACGTCAAGGCTTGACTGACGAAGGTTAGTACCGACCGCGCCGCCTCTGCTTTTCATTTTGAGGACAACGCACTATAACATCGGCGCACAGAGACGATCAATACGTTTCGCGCGACAAAAAATATTTCTCAGCGATCTTTCGAGGTTGTTTCTCTCTGCGCGACATTCGATGATGCCTCAGCGTCATTTCGATCGACGTGTCGCGCGCATCACCCGCGGGCACAAGGAGCGAAGCGGGGCGCCCGCAAATTTTTGACATCATCGCATCGTTCTCCTATTATGACCGCAGCGATCATCTTCTTACGGCGCAGCGAGTTGAACGATCTCCGGCGAACAATCGATGGCGAGCTTCGGCGCAACACTGAAGCGCGAGCGTGAATCGCGCCGTATCTCCCTGCGGGAGATAGCCGAAACGACGAAGATCAATATCCGCTACCTCGAGGCCCTCGAGGCGGATCGTTTCGCCGCGCTCCCTGGTGGAGTTTTTAGCCGCGGGTTCGTCCGCGCCTACGCAAGCTACATCGGCATCGACCCCGATGCGACCCTGCGCGACTACAACGAGGCGGTGTCCGCCGGCGGCACAAAGAGCAACGAAGGAGCGCTCCCGTATCCCGATCATGCCGCCCCGCGCGCCAGGATCGCGATGGGACCCGATCCGGGGGCGACGGGGGAGAGAGCCGGCCGCGGCCCCGCCGGTGCGGACGCCCGCAGGGCAGGAGGCCGCCGGTTCATGATGATCGCCTTCTGGGTCGTCATCGGGGGGGCGCTGCTGGCGGGATTGTTGTTCACGCGCCGCGATCGCTCCACGCCGGCGCCCGAACGCGCCATCGGCATCGAGCAGCGACTCCCTGCGGAGTTGAGTGCCGAACAGGAAGCGTTCGATCCTCCGGAGGGCATGTTTATGGATGCCGGGCCGGCCGCGGGGGGGGGAGACGTCGCGGAGGATCCGGAAGAACCGGAAGAGGATGCACCGGAGGCCGAACGACCGGGCGAGCCGCCGTCGCAGAAGGCGGAACCGCCCCCGAAGCCGCCACGGCGCCGGGCGCGAGTCGAGCCGGTTGTGGGGGAGAGCGGCGGCGGACCGGCCCCCCGGCCGGTGGCGCCCGCCGCCGCGCCACCGAAACCGGCCAAAGCGAATGCACCGGGACCACAGATCCCGCCGCCCCGCCCCTCCGAGCCGGCGCCACCGCCGCCCGGACCGATGGTGCTCGAGGTGGAGGTGACGCGGGAGACCTGGCTGTGGCTTGCCTGTGACTCGAACATCCGCATCGACCGGCGGGCCGGCCCGGGGAAGATCGCCGCGATGGAATGCCTGCGATCAATCCGGGTCAGCGCCCATGATGCCGGCGCCATCCGGTTGCGGGTCAACGGGGCGGACTGCATCCCGCTGGGGGATGATGGAACCCGCGTCTTCGGCTACACCATCCGCTTCGACGACGCCCACCTCATCTGCCGGTCCTCCGGCATCAACTGAAAACGCATCGGATGCCGACCCTGGAGTGCGCGCGAGGCTCGCTTCTTGACAGTCTTCGGGCCGCAGATCCATAATCCCCCTTTCCCGCATATGTTTCCGTCTGTTGTGGAGGTGGAGTCCGTCGATGAAGCGCACTTTTCAGCCGAATAATCGCCGCCGTAAGAAAACCCATGGCTTCCGGGCGCGGATGAAAACGAAAGCCGGCCGCCTGGTATTGAAGCGCCGTCGGGCCAGGGGCCGGCGGCGACTGGCGGTGTGACGGCGGACCAACGGTTCCGCCCGCAGGACCGGATCCGCAGGCGCAGTGAGTACAAGGTCAGCTACGCCACAGGCCGGCGGATCCCCTCGAGGAATTTCGTGTTGTTCGTCTCGCCGAACGCTTTTGGACGTCCGCGGCTCGGCATTACGATGACCCGCCGTCTCGGGGGCGCAGTGCGTCGCAATCGCGCCAAGCGCCTCATGCGCGAGATCTTCCGCCGCCACAAGTCGGAGTTGAACGACGTCGACATCGTGGTGAACGGCCGCGCCGGCCTTCCGGGCGCGGACTACGTGCGGGTCGAAGAGGAGTTCCTGGCGTGCCTGAAAGCGTACCGGAAACCCCGGGACTGATCGCGGGGGCCGCGCGGTCGATGGTGATCGGGCTGATCAATGTCTACCAGTGCGCCGTCTCACCCTTTCTCCCGCCCTCGTGCCGCTATATCCCCCGCTGTTCCGAGTACGGGGCCGTGGCGGTTGGCAAGTACGGAGCGATCAGGGGTCTAGGCATGGCTGTGATGCGTATCCTCCGCTGCCATCCGTTCGCGCGTGGCGGCTTCGACCCGGTCCGCTGATGGAAGAACGCCGCCTTATCATTGCCATCGCCATCTCGATAGGATTCTTCGTCCTGTGGCAGTGGCTCTTCCCCCCGCCGGAGCCCCTTCCGGTCGAACGGCCCGAGCCGGCGGCGGCCGAAGGCGAGGCGACCTCCCCGGACGAGGTGCCGCCGCCGGGCGCAGGTGCCGGCCTGGCCGGGAGTGGGACGACCCCGGAGGAGGGCGCCCGACTCGCCGGCTTCCCCGACGGCACCGCTGACCGCCCGGAAATCGACGCCGAGGGGTCGATCACAGCCGGATTCGAGGAAGAGGTCACGGTTGAGACACCGCTGCAGACGATCCGCTTCACCAACCGCGGCGCGCGCGTCACCTCCTGGAGGCTGGAGCGCTATCCCGAGGGGAAGAACGGGCCGCTCGATCTGGTCTCGCCCGTGGCGGCGAAGGTCGAGCGGATGCCGTTGCAGATCCTCGTCCAGGATCCCGGCGCGACCGCCCGGCTCAACGATGCCCTCTACCGGGTCGAGCGCCGCGAGGAGACCGAGGGTGGGGCCGCCGTCACTACCCTCACCTTTACGTTCAGCGACGGAGAGGGTCTGTCGGCCACCAAGGTTCTGCGCATCCCGCACGATTCCTACCTCTCCGAGCTGCACGTGGCGGTGGAGGTGGGGGACCGGCGGGTTGATCCGACCATCGTCTGGGGGGCGGGATTCGGCAGGCACAGCAAGGAATCGTCCGGCGGCGGCATGGGCCGCCTGCCGGAGGGCACCAGCGGCGTGGTGCGCATCGCGCAGCGCGTCGAGAGGCGCTTGAGTTCAAATGTCGAGGCGGACGAGCCATGGGTGGAAGCCGGGCCGATCGCCTGGGCCGGACTGGAGGACAAGTACTTCGCGGCGCTCCTGATCCCCGAATCGACGGCGACCGGGCAGATCCGGGTCGACTCGGTGCGCCATGTCGAGGAGGGGCGCGAGAATTACTATCTGTCGCTCTCTTTGCAGCAGCCGGGCGGATCGCGCTTCAGGCTGTTCGTCGGGCCGAAGGACTTCAATATTCTCAAGCGGCTCGGCTACGGTCTCGACCAGATCCTCGACTTCGGCTACCTCAGCTTCATCGCCCTGCCGCTGTTTCACTCCCTCAAGTTCGTCCAGGGGTACACCGGGAATTTCGGCTGGGCGATCGTCATCGTGACCGTGATCATCCGGCTTATCTTCTTCCCCTTCATGCATCGCGGGCAGTTGAAGATGCGCCTGATGCAGGAGAAAATGAAACGGGTCCAGCCGAAGGTCAAAGCGATGCGGGAGCGCTATCGCAAGCTGGAGCAGAAGGAGGCCCAGAAAGGGCGCGCCGGCGCGCGGCATCAGGTGCGGCAGAAGATGAACCAGGAGATGATGGATCTTTACAAGCAGGAGGACGTCAATCCGCTCGGGTCGATGTCGGGCTGCCTGCCGATGCTGGCGCAGATGCCGATCCTGTTCGGCTTCTACACCGTCCTGAGAATCGCCATCGAGCTGCGCGGCGCCCCGTTCGCTTTCTGGATCGACGATCTCTCCATGCCCGACATCCCGCTCGTCATCATCTTGGGCGTGACGATGCTGGCGCAGCAGATGATGACCTCGAGCTCGATCCCCGACCCGGCGCAGCGCCGCATCATGTACATCATGCCGGTCATGTTCACCTACTTCTTCATCAACTTCCCCGCGGGCCTGGTGCTATACTGGCTCGTCAACAACCTCCTGGGAATTGTGCAGCAGTACCTCGTCAACAAGGAGGCCGACGCCGCGAAGGCGAGGGCGGCGGGGTAGGTGGCATGGACTGGGATCACGCCGGAGACGATGGGATGAGGGACGACGCGGTCGACGACGGCGCCGAAGTGAGCGCCTCCCCGGACGAGGTGGAGACCCTCGCCAACCGCATCCTGGGAGGGCTCGAGCTCGACCTGACGGTGTCGGTCCGCGAGGCCGGGGAGAGCATCGAGGTGGACGTCACCGGCCCCGACCGCGACTACCTGCTCGATCGGCGGGGAGAGCCGCTCAACGCGCTTCAGTACCTGCTGAACCGCATCGTCTACCGCGGGCGCCGCGGGCGCAAGATTCACGTCGACAGCGACGGGTTCCGCCGCGTGCGCGAGGACGAGATCGTCGAGATCGCCATGCGCACGGCGGAGAAGGTCAAGGCGCGTGATGAGGAATGCGTCATGAGCCCCCTCAATCCCTACGAGCGCCGCCTGGTCCACCTGGCGCTCGGCGAGGTGGCGGGCGTGGCGACCCGGAGCATCGGCGACGGGTTCCTCAAGCGGGTCGCGATCTACCCCGATCGCGATTCGGACCCCGGCAATACCCAGCCCGAGTCCTGAACGCCCCGGCCGCCTCGAGGGCCCACCCATGAGGGATCCGTCTCAGCCTGCATCCGATCGCGGACAGCCGGGGCGCCGCCGTCGCCAGCGCCACGACGCGGCCGATGGCGATACGATCGTCGCCATCTCCACGCCGCGCGGCAGGGGCGGCATCGGCGTCGTCCGCCTGTCGGGCAGCCGCTCCGTGGAGATCACCGCCGGCCTGTTCCGCCCGTCGCCTCGCGGCTCCAACGGCCCCGGCGCCGCGGTGTTCGGCCGTTTCGTCGAGCGGGGCGGCGAGTCGATCGACCAGGGGTACCGCATCATCTTTCAGCCGCCCCGCTCGTTCACCGGCGAGGAGACGGTCGAGCTCTGGGCCCACGGCAGCCCGGCGATCCTGCGCTGGCTGGTCGAGGAGGCGGTGGAGCAGGGCGCCCGCCCGGCGACGCCGGGAGAGTTCACCCTGCGCGCTTTCCTCAACGGACGGATCGATGCGCCGCAGGCGGAGGCGATCCACGACCTGATCGAGGCGCGCACCATCTATCAGGCGAAGGTGGCCCACGAGCAGGCGATGGGCCGCATCTCCTCAAAGGTGAATCACCTCAAGGATCGGCTGATCGAGGTCGTGGCGCGGCTTGAAGCATCGATCGAGTTCTCCGAAGAGGAGGACGCGGGACGCTTTCTCCCCGGCGCCGGGGTGATGCCGGAGATCGGCGCGCTGCGCCGCGACATCGTGAACCTGGCCGGGACTTACGAGCGGGGGCGGAGGGTGCGGGAAGGCGCCTCGGTCGCCCTGATCGGCGCCGTTAACGTCGGTAAGTCGAGCCTGTTCAACCGGCTGCTGGAGGAGGAGCGGGCCATCGTCACTTCGATCGCCGGGACGACGCGCGATCGGATCGAGGAGACGCTCGACCTGAACGGCATCCCGGTCGTTCTGATCGACACGGCCGGGTTGCACGCCCCGGGCGACGAGGCCGGCGCCGAGGCGATCCGGCGCAGTCGCGCCGCCATCGAGGCGGCCGATCTGCGCCTGCTGGTGCTCGACGGGAGCCGGCCGCTGATCGACGATGAGGAAGAGCTGCTGCGAGATGAGCAGGGCCGGCACACGTTGGTCCTGCTGAACAAGAGGGACCTTCCGGGCCGCGTCAAAGTGGAGCGGATCCGCTCGCTTCGTCCGGACGTGGAAATCCTGGAGATCTCGGCGCGCAACGGCGACGGCATCGACTGCGTGCGTGAGCGGATGGCCGCGGCGGTCGGCGGGGGGCCGGCCGGGGCGGGCGAGGAGACCTTTCTCACCAACGTGCGCCATCGCGATCTCCTGCAGAAGGCGGCGGACGCTCTGGCGCGCTGCGAGGGGGCGGCGCGCGACGGGCTGGGAGAAGAGTATCTCGTTCTCGATCTGAGCGCAGCGCTCGATCGCCTCGGCGAGATCAGCGGCGAGGTCGGGATCGAGGGGATCTATGACCGTATCTTCAGTCGATTCTGCATCGGAAAATGAGCGAATCCCAAGGGGAGCATCGGTTTGACGTCGTGGTCGTCGGCGCCGGTCACGCCGGCTGCGAGGCGGCGCTCGCCGCCGCCCGCATGGGGTGCGCGACCGCATTGATCACGCTCGATCGCAACGCCGTGGCCCGCATGTCGTGCAACCCGGCGATCGGCGGTCTTGCCAAGGGGCATCTGGTGCGCGAGATCGACGCGCTGGGGGGGGAGATGGGCCGCGCCATCGATGCGACCGGCATCCAGTTCCGCCTGCTCAACACCAGCCGCGGTCCGGCGGTGCGGGCGCCGCGGGCGCAGGCCGACAAGGACGCCTATGCCCGGCGCATGGCCGACGAGGTGCAGCGAACCGCCAACCTCTCACTGATCGAGGGCGAGGTGACCGACCTGATGGTCGAGGAGGGCGCGCTGCGCGCCGTGATGCTGGCCGCCGGCGTGGCGCTGGCGACGACCTGCGCCGTGGTCACCAGCGGCACCTTCCTGGGCGGCCGCATCCATGTCGGCGGCGGCAGCCGGCCGGGCGGCCGGATTCACGAGAAGCCGTCGATCGGCCTGTCGAAGGCGCTCCGCGCCTTGAACCTGCCGATGGGCCGGCTGAAGACCGGAACGCCGCCCCGCATTACGCGCGACTCCGTCCGCTTCGATCGCATGAAGCCGCAGCCGGGGGATCGGGATCCGGTGCCGTTTTCGTTCGACACGGAGAGGATCGATCGGCCGCAGATCAACTGCCACATCACCTATACCAACCGTCGCGTTCATGATTTGATCCGCGACAACCTGAGCCGATCAGCGATCTATTCGGGGGCCATTCAATCGGTCGGACCGCGCTACTGTCCGTCGATCGAGGACAAGATCGTCCGCTTCGCCGACCGCGAACGGCACCAGATCTTCGTCGAGCCGGAAGGGCTGCATCATCCCTGGATCTATCTTAACGGTCTGTCCACCTCTCTTCCTGAAGAGGTGCAGCGCTCGATGGTGCGCTGCATCCCCGGCCTGGAGGAGGCCGAGTTGGCGCGCCCCGGCTACGCGGTTGAGTACGACTTCGTGCAGCCGACGTCCTGCGCGCACACCCTGGAGACCCGATCGACGCGCGGGCTGTTCCTGGCCGGGCAGATCAACGGCACCACAGGATACGAGGAGGCGGCGGCGCTCGGACTGATGGCCGGCATCAATGCGGCGCTGGCAGTGCAGCGGCGCGCACCTCTTGTCCTGTCGCGCAGCGAAGCGTACATCGGCGTCCTGATCGACGATCTCGTCCTGAAGGGGACGATGGAACCGTATCGTATGTTCACCTCGCGCGCCGAGTACCGGCTGCTGCTCGATATCGAGAGCGCCGATTTCCGCCTGACCCGCCATGGCCACCGGATAGGATTGATCCCCGCGGCCCGCTACGAACGCTTCCTGCGGCGCGAGCGGCGGGTGAATGCCTATCGGAAGTTTCTCGAGGAGAGCAACATCGCGCCGAGCGCTGGAGTGGTCAAGCGGGGACGCGAGTTGCTCGGCATCACGCTGACCGGGCCGACAACGGCGGCGAGGCTGCTGCGACGCGGCGACGTAAGCGTCGCAGCGATCGATCGCTTTCTCGGGGAAGCGGTTCCGCAAGAAGCCACGGAGAGGGAGCGCCGCTTCGTTGCCGATCGCCTCCGCTACGGCGGCTATATCGAAAGGCAGGAGCGCGAACGGGCGCGATTGCAGCGCGAAGAGGAGCGCCGCATTCCGGCCGCTTTCGATTTCACCGCGATCCCGGGGCTGTCGCGCGAGGTGATCGAGAAGTTGACCGCGATCCGTCCGGAGAGCATCGCCCGGGCGGCCCGCATCTCCGGCGTCACCCCGGCCGCGCTGACCCTTCTCATCGTCTATCTCGAGAAGGCCCGCCGCGAACGGCTCAGTTCAAATACTCCTGCAGCACGCCGACATCGAAGAACTGATAGCCGGTGTAACGGAGCACCTGCCGCTCCATAAACCTTTCCTCGCCCTGCAGATCGAGTGAGAAACGGTGATACTCAGCTTGGTCTGGAAGTGATAAATTATTATACTCATTAAGGAATGTTATGTTGTATTTTGACCCGAGCGGCCGCTTCCCCATCGGAAAAGCGAGGAAACGCGGCGCCTGTCGATAGGCACTCAACTGCTGCCTGAGCCGATCGGTCTGGTTTCCCGGCTCCGCCTCGACCTTCAGGAAGTTAGAGTTCTCCGCGTCGACCCAGACCCTCCCGCTCCATTGGTAGATCGTCGTGCCATCGGTGAACGGAAGCGAGGCGGAGAACTCCAGGATGTAGGCCAGGCGCAGCGAGAACCATTCCTGGCCGATGTACCTGAAATGAAACAGATGTTGCCGGTCGGCATGGAACATCAGGGTCCAGGAATAGGAATCGGGAAACCCGATCTCCAGATCGGCCTCCGGCGAGGTGCGTCCGGGCCTGCCGGAGTGTTTCTGCCGGTAAGGGCGGTAGCGTTGCTCCTCCGCTTCGACGTACATGTAGTCGTACCGCTTCACCTTGTTCGGCTGGTTGCTGGAGCGGGCTGATTCGATGCAGACGAAGCGGAGCGCAACCAGATCGTAGGCCTTCGCCCTCTCGCCGAGATGATTGAGAACGATCTCGAGATCGGGGCTCTCCTCCACCCCCGCGGCGGGGCTCACCGGCAGAAGAAGGGCGATGATCGACAGGGCGATCACCCCCCACCACGTCATCGAGATCGAAACCGGGCCGGAGCGGCCGGCGAGACGGCGCGCGTTCATTCTTCCTCCATGCTACGCTCTAGACACCATGGTATCCCCGCCGCTTTCCACAGGCACCACCGAGACCGTGGAAGAGTTTCATGATCTATTGAAGAGCGCGGCCCGCGAGGCCGGCCGGCCGCTCCGGCCCCGCGAGATCGAGGGGATGATCACCCACTATCGCACCCTCCTGAAGTGGGGACGCCGCATGAATCTGACCGGGCTGCGCGATGCGCAGGCGATCGTCCGGCGCCATTTCATCGAGCCGGTGGAAACGGCCGACCTGATCGGGGAGGAGGGAACACTCCTCGACCTCGGCTCGGGCAACGGTTTCCCGGCGATCCCGCTCGCCGTCATGCACCCCGGTCTGCAACTCGTCCTGGTCGAATCCTCGCAGAAGAAGTCGGAGTTTCTCTGGGCCGTGATCCGGGAGCTCGGCCTGCGGAAGGCGAGGGTCGAAACGCGCCGCGTCGGGCGGCGCACCGATCTTGACGATCTCCTCCCGGCCGACTATCTCACATTCCGGGCGATTCGCGGCGGCGACCTTCTCGCCGGCGAAGGGAAGCCGGTCCTGCGCCGGGGCGGGAGATTGCTCGCCTACGTCTCCCGCGGGGGTGCCGCCGGCCTGCAACGAAATCCGATTGCCGGCCTGCAATGGTCGGGAGCGTGGCCGCTCTCGTCGGGAAAGAACGCGGTTGTGGCGATCCTCGAGCCGGACGACTGACCCGGACAGGCTCCCGGGCACCGTTCCACGTGGAACGGGCGGTAGGTCGGCGAGAAGTGTTCCACGTGGAACATCACCGGGGGAACGGAGAGGCGAGTGGTGTGCTACGCTTGCCGCCCTCATGAGACGGATTCTCGCCATCGCGAATCAGAAAGGTGGCGTCGGCAAGACGACCACGGCGGTGAGCCTTGCCGCCGCCCTGGCGATCGCCGAACGGTCGACGCTGTTGATCGATCTCGATCCGCAGGCCTCTTCCACCAAGGGGCTTGGCCTGCAACCGGGGCCGGCCGGCGACATCTACCGGGTGCTTTCACAGGAAGTCGGCGCCGACCCCACCATTCTGGCGACCGAGCTCGAATGTCTCTGGGTCCTCCCGGCGAGCCGCGATCTGGTCGGCATCGAGCTCGAGCTGGTCGGGGCGGAGCGGCGTGAATTCCGACTGAAGGAAGCGCTCGGCTCGCTGCAGAAACGCTTCGAGTACATCATCATCGACTGTCCGCCGTCGCTTGGCCTGCTGACCGTCAATGCCCTCGCCGCCGCCGACGCAATTCTCATTCCGGTGCAATGCGAGTACCTGGCGCTTGAGGGGGTGTCGAATCTGGTCGACACCCTGGAGCGCATCCGGTCTGCCTACAATCCGGCGCTGGAGATCGATGGGGTTGTCCTCACCATGTACGACGACCGCACCAATCTCTCCCGCCAGGTGGTCGACGATATCCGGTCGTTTTTCAAGGAAAAGGTCTTCAACACGGTCATTCCGCGCAACATTCGTCTGGGTGAGGCTCCGAGCTTCGGCCGGCCGATCATGCTCTACGACATCAAATCAAAGGGGGCGGAATCGTACCTGAACCTGGCACGCGAGGTGATCCAGAGACATGAAAAGACAAGCACTCGGCAAAGGACTGAGCAGCCTCATACCGGCGCCTGATTCCGGCAAGGCCGATGCCGGGCACCTCCTGCTCGACATCGACCTGATCAGCCCGAACCGCTACCAGCCACGGGTCGACTTCCGGGGTCTGGAAGGCCTGGCCGACTCGATCAGGGCGAACGGCATCGTGCAGCCGGTCGTCGTGCGCCGCGAGGGGGAGCGTTTTGAGCTGATCGCCGGCGAGAGGCGCTGGCGGGCGGCGCAGATGGTCGGGCTTCACAAGATCCCCGCCGTCGTCCGGGTGGCGGCCGATGATCGGCTCCTTGAGATCGCCCTGATCGAGAACATTCAGCGAGAGGATCTCAACCCGATCGAAGAGGCGAGGGCCTACGAGGTTCTCCTCAGCCAAATGAAGCTGGCGCAGACCGAGGTCGCCCAACGGGTCGGCCGCGATCGATCGTCAATATCTAACTCGTTGAGACTATTGAAGTTACCGTCTCAAATCCAGAAATTAATCAGCGCCGGCAGCGTTTCCGCCGGACATGCCAAGGCGATACTGGCAATCCCCGACGCCGAGACCCAGATTAAGGTCGCGGACGAGGTGATCGCGAAGCTCCTGTCGGTCCGCGAGACCGAGGCGCTGGTCGCCGTCATGCTCAAGCGGAGCAGCGCCAAGGGTGACGCCGCCAACCGGCGGGTCGCAACGGCCGGTCACACCGACCCGAACGTGAGGGCGGCCGAAGAGCGACTGAGCCGCGCGCTCGGCACCAGGGTGCGCATCGTCAAGCGCGGGAAGCGGGGGAAGATCGAGATCGATTTCTATTCGGACGGCGAGCTGGATCGACTGTTCTCCGTCCTGACGGCGGCCCAGGGCCACTGATCGTACGTTGCAGGCAACGGGTCGCGAGGAGAGCGTGGAATGAAGGGAGGATTCGGGATGCCGTTCGGTAAGGATAGCCTCATAAAGGAGCACTTCGGCCAGGATGACATCAGCGGTTTCCTGGCGGAGGGGACGGAGATCAAAGGGGAGATCCGGTTCCGCGACATGCTGCGGGTCGATGGCAAGATCAGCGGCAAGATCGAGTCGGAGGGCGAGCTGGTGGTCGGCGAGACGGGCGAGATCGACGCCGAGGTCCAGGTCGGCACGCTCTCGGTCAGCGGCAAGGTCGCCGGCACGATGAAGGTCCGCGACAAGGTCGAGATCCACTCCAAGGGGCGGATCTCGGGAGAGCTGACGGTCGAGAAACCGAACCTCATCATTCACGAGGGCGCGGTGTTCGAAGGGGAC
>CBDUYA010000038.1:0-13484 GCA_965371335.1 uncultured bacterium
TGATGGAGAACGTCAAGGCCAAGAATCCGGCCCAGCCGGAGTTCCACCAGGCGGTGGAAGAGGTTGCCGAATCGCTCGTTCCGGTGTTCGACAAGCACCCCGAGTACCGGAGCGCAAAGATCCTCGAGAGAATCGTCGAGCCGGAGCGGGTGATCATGTTCCGCGTCCCCTGGGTGGACGACCAGGGCGAGGTTCAGATTAACCGGGGCTTCCGCATCGAGATGAACAGCGCCATCGGACCGTACAAGGGCGGTCTGCGCTTCCATCCGTCGGTCAATCTCGGCATCCTCAAGTTCCTCGCCTTCGAACAGGTGTTCAAGAATGCCCTCACCACCCTCCCGATGGGGGGCGGCAAAGGCGGCTCGGACTTCGATCCGAAGGGGAAGAGCGACGACGAAGTGATGCGGTTCTGCCAGAGCTTTATGAGCGAGCTGTACCGGCACATCGGCCCGAACACCGACATACCGGCCGGCGACATCGGCGTCGGCGGCCGTGAGATCGGTTTCCTGTTCGGCCAGTACAAGCGGCTGGCCAACGAGTTTTCCGGCGTTCTGACCGGCAAGGGGCTCAACTGGGGTGGGTCCCTGATCCGGCCGGAGGCGACCGGTTACGGCTCCGTCTACTTTGCCCAGGAGATGCTGGCGACCCGCGAGAAAACCCTGGAGGGGAAACGCTGCCTGGTGTCGGGGAGCGGCAACGTGGCCCAGTTCACCGTCCAGAAACTCCTGCAATTGGGGGCGAAGCCGCTCACCCTGTCCGATTCCAGCGGCTACGTCTACGATGAGAAGGGGATCAGTCAAGAGAAGCTGGCGTTCGTGATGGAGCTCAAGAACGCCCGGCGCGGCCGCATCAAGGAGTACGCTGACAAGTTCAAGGGGACGGTCTACACGCAGGCCGACAGCACCCTCGATCACAACCCGATGTGGAATCATAAGGCCGAGTGTGCGTTCCCCAGCGCCACGCAGAACGAGATCAATATCAAGGACGCGCAGCACCTGGTAAAAAACGGCGCCTATGTCGTCTCGGAAGGCGCCAACATGCCGACCACGGCGGACGGCGTGTCGGTGTTCCTCGAATCGCGCATCCTGTACGGGCCGAGCAAGGCGGCCAACGCCGGCGGCGTGGCGGTGTCGGGCCTGGAGATGGCGCAGAACAGCATGCGCTACGGCTGGACGCGGGAGGAGGTCGACAATCGCCTGCATCTGATTATGAAGAACATCCACCAGGTCTGCACCGAGGCCGCGGAACGGTTCGAGACCCCCGGCAACTACGTCAATGGGGCCAATATCGCCGGCTTCCTCAAGGTGGCCGACGCCATGATGGACCTCGGTATCATTTAAGCGGGGCCAGGCTTCGAGCCGGCGATCTACAATAGGACGGCGCAACGGCACGGCCGGGGCGCCGTCTTTTTTTCGGGGAGCGGCCGTCATGGGCCCTGCGAACAGGGAACCGATCACGCTGCGCGTGCCGCGGCGGGCCCGTATTTTTCAGGACCTGATGCGGCATCGGGTGCGGCACATCCTGCTCGTCTCCAGCCTGTACGACTCCTTCATCCTGACCGAGGACGGCCAGCTCAACGAAGCGCTGATGCGCCAGTTCGTCGATCTGAACCTCAACCAGAACCCCGATCTGATCCGGGTCAGCAGCGGCGCCGAGGCGGTGGCGCTGGCCCGGGAAGAAGGGCGCTTCGACATGATCATCACCAGTATCCAGGTTGGTGACATGAACGCGGTGGACCTGGCACGCGCGGTGAAGGAGGCCGGCTTCGACATTCCGGTCGTCCTGCTCGCCTACAACAACCGGGAGTTGAACGAATTCATCAACCGGCACGGGCGCGATGATCTCGATCGGGTCTTTCTGTGGCAGGGAGATGCCCGCATTCTGCTGGCGATGGTCAAGGACCAGGAAGACCGGCGCAACGTGCAGCGCGACACGGGCCGCCTCGGCGTCCCGGCCCTGCTGGTGGTCGAAGACAACATCCGTTTCTATTCGTCGTTCCTGCCGGTCATCTACTCGGAGCTGATGGACCACTCCCAGCGGCTGCTTTCCGAGGGCCTGAACCTGTCGCAGAAGATCCTGCGCATGCGGGCGCGCCCCAAGCTGCTGCTGTGCGAGACGTTCGAACAGGCGTGGGATTATTTCGAGAAGTACGAAGAGAACATTCTCGGGATCCTGTCCGATTTCGAGTTTCCCTGGAACGGCAAGCTCGATCGCTGCGCCGGCTTCGAGCTGGTGTCGCGCATCCACAAGGTGCGGTCGGATGTCCCGATCGTCATGCAGTCGAGCATTCCCGAGAACGAAGCGGTCGCCTCGGGGCTCGACGCCGCCTTTCTGCTCAAGGGATCGCCGCTGTTGCTGCACAACCTGCGCGAACTGCTGGTGAACCGGTTCGGCTTCGGCGATTTCATCTTCTGCCTGCCGGACGGCACCCGGATCGATCGCGCGCAGGACCTGAAGAGCCTGGTCGACAAGCTGAAGACCGTGCCGCTGGAAAGCGTGGCGTTTCATGGCGAGCGCAATCACTTCTCCATGTGGCTGAAGGCGCGTACCGAGTATTCCCTGGCGGAGGTGCTGCGGCCGCGCAAGGTCTCCGAGTTCGGCTCGGTGGAGGAGCTGCGGCAGAACCTGGTCGACGCCTTCAGTGAGTATCTCCTGGCGCGCGATCGCTCGGTGGTGGCCGATTTCGACCGCTCCGGCTACGAGCAGTCGATCGGCATGGCCCGCATCGGCGGCGGCTCGCTGGGAGGGAAGGCGCGCGGTCTGGCCTTCGTCAACCGGCTGCTGCTGGAGGCCCACCTCCCCGCTCAGTTCTCCGGGATCCGGATTGGCGTTCCGCCGGCGGTGGTGCTGGGGACCGACATCTTCGATCAGTTTCTGGAGAAGAACCGGCTCGACGACTTCGCGCTCAGCTCGACGTCCGACGAGAAGATCAAGGAACAGTTCGCGACGGCCCACTTCCCCCGCACGGCGCTGCGCGACCTGCGCGCCTTTCTGCAGAAGGTCGAGTACCCGCTGGCGGTGAGATCGTCCGGGCTCCTCGAGGATTCGCCGAGCCAGCCGCTGGCGGGGGTCTACCGCACCGTCATGGTCCCCAATATCGGTTCGCTCCGGGACCGCCTGGCCGATCTGGTTGCTGCCATCAAGAGCGTCTACGCCTCGACCTTCTCGCGGCAGGCGAAGGCCTTCCTGAAGATGACCCCGTTCCGCCTGGAAGAGGAGAAGATGGCGGTCATCATTCAGCAGATCGTCGGCCGGCGGCACGGCGATCGTTTCTACCCCGACTTCTCTGGTGTGGCCCGCTCCCGCAATGTCTATCCCTCCCCGCCGATGAAGGCCGAGGACGGCATCGCGGCGGTGGCACTCGGACTCGGGCGCGCCGTCGTGGAGGGCCGCATGTGCGTGCGCTTCTCTCCCCGGTATCCACGCAACATCCTGGCGTTCTCCTCGGTCGACAGCTCCCTCAAGGACTCGCAGCGCGAGTTTTTCGCCCTCGACCTGTCGCGCAAGGCGGTGCGGAAAGGGCCGGAAGGGGCCGAGTTGACGAAGCTCGGCCTGGTGGAGGCGGAAGCGGACGGAACGCTGGCGGCGGTCGGATCGACCTATTCGACCGAGAACCACACGATCACCGACGGTATCGGGAGACCGGGCATGCGGCTGGTCAGCTTCGCGCCGATCCTCAAGCACCGCCTCTTTCCACTGGCGGAGATCCTCGATTGTATGCTCGATATCGGCCGCAAGGGGACCGGTTCCGAGGTGGAGATCGAGTTCGCTGTCAACCTCAAGGGAAGAGACGGCGGGGATCCCGAATTCGGCTTCCTGCAGATGCGCCCCTCGGCGATGGCGGGCGACCCGGGAGATCTGGAGATCGGCGACGCGCCGCAATCGGCATTGCTCTGCCGGAGTTGCTCGGTGCTCGGGCACGGTAGGGTCAGTAACCTGCGCAATCTGGTTGTGGTCGATGCCGAGCGTTTCGATCGAATGCGCAGCCGTGAGATCGCCGATCAGCTCGCCCGCATCAACGGCACGCTGCAGCGCGAGGGAACTCCGTATCTTCTGGTCGGGGTCGGGCGCTGGGGGTCGCTCGAGCGGCACCTCGGCATCCCGGTCACCTGGAACCAGATCGCGGGGGCCCGGGTCATCGTCGAGTCAGGCTTCCGCGACATGCGAGTCACGCCGTCGCAGGGGACCCATTTCTTCCAGAACCTCACGTCGCTCAACGTCGGCTATTTCACGATCAACCCGCAGGCCGGTGACGGGTTCATCGACTGGGAGTGGCTCGCCGCCCAGCCGGCGCTCGAGGACACCGGGTTCGTCCGCCACCTCCGCCTCGAGCGGCCGATCGAGGTGCGGATGAACGGCAAGACCGGCGAAGGGGTCATCCTCAAGCCGGGGGAATCCGACGAGCAGGATCCCGCCTCGTGACGAACGGCTTCCCACCTGTCGCCAGCCGCACGGCCGCATCCCTGTGCCTGCTGCTGTTCGCGATCGGCTGTCCGGCGGCCCCCGATCCGCCCGTTGGGGAGCTTCCCGAGGCGATGGAATCGGAGAACCGGCCTGACCTGCCAGCCACCTTCGTCGGCAGCTCCGCCTGCGCTGACTGCCACGCGGACGAGGCCGGACGCTGGCGCGGCTCCCATCACGACCTGGCGATGCAGCCGGCGAACGACAAGACGGTCCTGGGCGATTTCGCCGGCGCCGAGTTCACTTATGCCGGTGTGACCAGCACGTTCTTCCGGCGTGACGGACGCTTCTGGGTGCGCACCGATGGCGAGGACGGGGAGATGGGGGAGTGGCCGGTCGTCTACGCCTTCGGGTTCGAACCGCTGCAACAGTATCTCGTCGATGTCGGTGGAGGCCGCTACCAGGCGCTGACCATCGCCTGGGACAGCCGTTCCGCGGCCGCGGGGGGAGGGCGCTGGTTTCATATCTATAACGAGGAAGATGCCCGTCCCGGAGGAATCCTTCACTGGACCGGTCCCTACCAGAACTGGAACTACATGTGCGCCGAGTGTCACTCCACCAACCTGCGCAAGAACTTCAACGTCGAAGAGAACGTCTATGAAACGTCCTGGTCGGAGATCGACGTGACGTGTGAATCGTGTCACGGGCCGGGCTCGCGGCATGTCGAGCTGGTGCGCAACGGGGAAGCGGGTGCAGAGACTTCGTCCGGGAGCGGGCTTCAGGTGAAGCTTGGAGGCGACGATGGGGCGGCGTGGGTGTTCGAGGAGGGCGCGAAGACGGCGCATCGCCGTGAGCCTCCCGAGTCGGATGCCGTGCTGCAGACCTGCGGTCGCTGCCATTCCCGCCGCACCTGGATCTGGGACGAGTACCGGTACGGCCGGCCGCTCCTCGACACGCATCGCGTGGCGCTGTTGGAGGAGAACCTCTATCACGCCGACGGGCAGATCCTCGAAGAGGTCTACGTGTACGGATCGTTCCTGCAGAGCCGCATGCACGCTGCCGGCGTCACCTGCATCGATTGTCACGAACCGCACGGCGCGCGGCTGCGTGCCGGCGGGAACGGGGTCTGCGCGACCTGCCACAAGACGGAGGAATTCGAGACCCCGGCGCACCATTTTCATGAGGCAGGCAGGCCGGGCTCGCGCTGCGTCGACTGTCACATGATCGTCCGGCCCTTCATGGTGGTCGACCCCCGGCGCGATCACAGCTTCCGCGTGCCGCGCCCCGACCTGACGGAGAAGCTCGGCACTCCGAACGCCTGCAACGACTGCCATGCCGATCGATCGCCGCGCTGGGCGGCCGATGAGCTGCGCCGCAGGTTCGGTCCGGAGCGGGCGGAGAGGTTCCACTACGGTGAGGCGATCCACGCCGGCCGGACTTCGCGCCCGGGGGCCGAACGCCTGCTGGCCCGCGTCGCCGGCAACGTCGAGGAGCCGGGCATCGCGCGGGCGACCGCCCTGTCGCTTCTGCCCGGCTTCATCGGCCCGGCTTCCCGAACGATGGTGGAGCGCGCCCTGCGCGATCGCGATCCGCTGGTGCGGACCGGCGCCATCCGGGCGCTCGAGGCGTTTCCGCCGGAAGAGCGGCTGCGCCTCGTCCGCCCGCTGCTGGATGATCCGGTGCGCACCGTCCGGCTCGAGGCGACGCGGCTGATGGCGGAGATCCCGCGCGTCGGGGTGCCGAGGGAGTGGCGGCCAGCCCTCGATGCCGCCATCGACGAATACCGGCGGGCCCAGATGTTCAACGCCGATCGCGCCGAGGCACATCTCAATCTCGGCTGGCTGCACACCCGGCTCGAGGAGCCGGAGGAAGCGGAGGAATCGTTCAGGACGGCGATCGCGATGCAGCCCCGCTTCATCCCCGCCTACGTCAACCTCGCCGATCTCTATCGTTCGCAGGGGCGTGATGACGAAGGAGAGACAGTGCTGCGGCAGGCGATCGCCCTGCAGCCCGACAGCGCCGATGCGCAGCACAGCCTCGGTCTCCTGCTGGTCCGCCGCCGGCATCTTCCCGAGGCGATCGCCGCACTCAAAAGGGGAGCGGAGCTCGCGCCCGCCATTCCGCACTACGCCTACGTCTACGCGGTCGCCCTGCAGGGACAGGAGGGGATCCCGGCCGCCATCGGGGTCCTCGAGGGGGCGCAGAAGAACCATCCGATCGATCGGGAGCTGCTGAGCGCGCTGGCGACCTACAACGAGCAGCGGGGCGATCTCGGCGCGGCGGCGCGCTGGGCGCGGATGCTGGTCGAGGAATGGCCCGATGATCCCCGCTGGCGGGAACTCGCCGGAAGGATCGCCAGGCGCCGCCGCGCCGGACAGGCTCCAGACTAGAACAGCAGGCGGACGTACACGATCGGGCCTTCGAAGATGTAGCGGATCTGGAGGTCGTCCTTTTGCTGCCGGTACTCGATTTCGAAATAGTCGTAGCCGGCGCCGAACCCGACGTGCTCGAACGGTATATATTCGAAGGCGAGGAGCGTGTCGATGAATTCGAAGCTCAGCTTGTCATCATTGTATCTAAAAAACTGGGCGTGGCCGCGCAGGAAGAGATCATGCCAGAGATTGGCGTCGAAGCGGATGCCGATAACCGGCACCGGCGCAATTATCTTTTCCTCTTCTTCCTGGCGGAATTCCGGAGGCCCCGGCCCGCCGCTGGCCGTGGCGACGCCGCGGATTCCGGCGGCGAGGTCAATGGCGCTGATACCGGCCGTCAGACCGAGGTCGAAGCGCGGCTTCCTGACCGCTGACCAGGTCCAGCTAAACTTGTAGACGTCGGTATCGAAATCGGATTCGACCGTCGCGCCGGCCGTGAAGATCTCGTCGCCCCACATGATGTCCTCGATAAGTCGCGTCTGCGCGGCATCGCGACGCAGGCGGATGTACTCGAGGCTCAAAAGCGAGCGCTTGCCGACCCGCAACACCACCTCCAGTCGCGCCCGGGTCAGCTTCTCTTCCAGCCCGAGATCGTCTTCCAGGTCGATGAACGGCTCGACCGGGGCGTTGGTCGTCTGCCAGCGCGCATTGGTGTTGAAATCGACCGCGAAGCCCGCCAGGGTGAGTCCCCAGCGATCGATCCGGCCGCGCGACGGCGGCGATGCCGCCTCCGCCGCGGACGAGATCGCGCCGAGCAGCGCGACGAGCATGACGCTGTGGGCCAGGGCGCGGCCAAGCTTCAAGGATGCGATCTCCCGGTGGAACGAGTGAACCGTATACTACAGTGCCGCCGGGTGCTGTCAACGAAGGGCGCCGGTGGCGAGGAGGACGACGGTCCCGGAATGACCTAGAATGACCGGTGGAGGTGAGTGACATGACACGCTCGATACCCTGCGCGTCTCCTCTGCGCCTTCTCGTGGCATGCATCGTTTTGATCGCCGTCCAGCCACTCACGGCCGCCGAAGCGGCCCCCCGGCTGCAGGTCTTTTTCGCCTCCGACTTCACCGATCGGGAGTACCAGAAGGAATCATACTCGAAGGTCGCCGCCTCGTGGACGATGCCGGCGAAGATGCCGCCCGAGGGGAGTAAAGCGGTGGTTGTGGTCGTGATCCTCCGGGACGGCAAGGGGGCCGACGTGAGGCTCCACTTCCAGAGCGGCTCGCAGGAGTGGGACGATGCCGCCGTCGTCGCGGTGAAGAGCGCCGCGCCGTTTTCTCCCCTGCCGAAGGGATACGGGCGCGACTCGGTGGAGGTCCACTTCCACTTCGCTTATTCGGAATAGCCGGCAGCACCGGCCGCCTGCCGGCGTTGCTTCTCCTCCGGATACTCACCAGTATTCGTCGTCGAAGCGCCTTGCCAGCGACGCGCATGGCTCGCCGGAATTGACAACGTACTTCTGACTCGGGACACTATTCGATAATGGCTGCGTCGGGATAGAAGGCCCGGTGGGCGAACCAGTAGCCCGGCACGACCACCAGCGCGCCGCGCGCCGGGTCGGTCGCCGAGATGCGCCGCTCGTCCCGGTGGTAGATGAGCTTGATGCCCCCTTCGAGCAGGCGCTCACCCTCCGGCCAGTCGCGGGCGGCCTCCTCCGGGACCAGCAGCGGATCGTCCGGTGCGCCGACGAGGAAGGCCCAGTCTTTCGCCCGCCGCCCGGCGGCGTCGAAGCGGACGGAAAACATCGTCGACGCCCTTTTGTGGTACTGCGAGTAGGGGTCGGTTCCATAGTCGCGGGCGTAGCCGGTCGACAATGACAACGCCAGGGTGTCCGGGTGGCGCTTCATCCAGGCCCCCCACGTGGTCACCGGAGACGGTTGCGGATCGAGGGGGTGCCCGGAGAGCGGCCCCGACACTCCGCGCATGAGGAGCTGCGAAAAGAGGCTTTCGGTACTGCGTTCGAACAGCAGCACGTCCGACTTGAAGAGCAGCCCCGACACGCCGAAGAAGCGCCGGACTCCATCGATGGTGCCGTCGAACACGACGCCGGTGCCGCACAAAGGACAGTAGGTGATCAGGACCGGCTGTCCCCCGACCACGTCATTGACCAGCTCGTGCCAGGTGAGGATGCGGATCGGGTAGGCGACCGCCTCGCCGCCGATCGCCACGCCGATGATCCGATCGTCGTCCCGCAGCCAGCGGTCGGCGACTTCGACCGTGTCCCGTGTGGGGTCGTTGAGAGCCGGGATCCCGTCGCGCGGCGGCCCGCCTCCCTTTATCTCCTCGAACGGAATGGTCGCGCCGGAGAGGTCGAAGCCGTTCAGGACTTCCGGCGCGGCAATGGGTTGGACGAAGCCGGCGCCGATCGACGCGATCAGCGCGGCGGCCGCCGGGATGACCCGGCCGGGGGTGGACCGTTGTCGTTGCATCGACCTGGATAACGAAGGGGGAGAGCCGATTATTCCCGCGCGCGCAGGGCTTTCGGGGGGAGGCATTCGAGAGCCACCTCCCTGCCGTCCGCCGGGTGCCGGAAACGGAGCCTCATGGCGTGGAGGGCGTAGCCGACGTCTCCCGGAAGCGCCTCTCCGGAGCGGCGGGGCAGTCCTCCGGGAGCGTAGAACGGGTCGCCGCTCAGGGGGAAGCCGGCGGCAGCGAGATGGATGCGGATCTGGTGCGGGCGGCCTGATTCGATCGAAATCTGGAGGAGCGACCTGCCGCCGCGCCGTTCGATCACGCGCACGTGGGAGCGGGACGGTTTGCCGTCCGGGCAGGCGGCATGCACCGAGCCGAGCCGCGGAAAGGGGATCGGACCGATCGGCGTGTCGATGCTGAAGCGCTCCCGATCGGGGGCGCCATCGACGAGGGCCCGGTACACCTTCTCGATGCGGTTCGCGCGCCAGGCCGCGGCGAGCGCCGCGCGCGCCCGGGGTGAGCGGGCGAACAGGACGATGCCGGAGGTGCCGCGGCCGAGCCGATGGGCCGGCGCCGCATCAGGGTAGCGGCGGCGCACCCGGGCCAGGAGCGTGTGATCGAGGAACCCGCCGGCGGGGATGGTCGGCAGCCCGGACGGCTTGGCGACCGCCACCACATCGTCGTCCTCGTGCAGCACCGCGAACGACAGCGGCACCCGTGGCTCCTCCCAGGGAGGACGGCTCCAGACCAGAAGCTGGCCGCGGTGCAGGATAGTCCCGGCCGAGGCGACGGCGCCGTCGACCTCGATCCGGCCCCGCTCGAGGCGGGTGCGCCATTCGCCGGCATCCGAGTGGCGGTAACGCGCGGTGAGATAGTCGAGCACCGAACAGGGGGTCGCGCCGGCGTCGGCCCTTTCCCGGTAGCGGAAGCCGCCATTGAGCCGTGGTGCAGAGGGCGCGGGCGGCCGATTCCGGCCGTCCGGGCCCTCCATGTCCGGGGACCGCATTCTAGTGGCTGCGGATGAACTCCCGGAGGGCTCTGCTGGCTGCCTCATAGTCGGTGAACACCTTCTCGAGATCGGGCGCGTCGACCCCCGGCTGCCGTGGCACCTGGTGAATGATAAGGTACCAGCTCTCCGTGATCTGCTCGATCAACACGTCGTAGGCCTGGCCGCTCGCCGTCTCGAACCGCCTTTGGACCGGGCTGGCCGGTGGATCCGCACGCTTCGGGGCGGGGGGAGTCCGCTCCGGGGGTGGTGTCGGCGGCCCCGGAGCCTGCGACGACCGGCCCGGCGGCGCAGCCGCCACCGCGTCGGGACCCTCGACGGGCGGCTCTCCGCCTTCCTCAGCGGCAAGATCCTGCACTTCCTTCAGCCACGCTTCGTACGATTTCTTCAGCGGCAGCGACTTCGAGAAGAAGGCGATCCCGAGCTGCGCCTCGTACTGTCTGACCCAGGCAACCCGTCCTTCCAGCCGGAGGGCATGCCCGGGGAACTGCACGAACACCGTCACCAGTGAGTTCGCCGGGAACGACTCGCTCGTTTCGACCCGCAGCCCCCCCTCGGAGATGTCGAGGGCGATCCCGCCTATCATTTTCCCTTCGTTGCCGAAACGGACCGGGATGCGGCGGGTGTAGCGGACCGTCTTTCTTTTGTCGGGCTGTGGTGGCGTGCTCATCGGTGACCCTCAGTTCGGCCGTTCCGGTCCTCCGGACCGGCATGATTCTGCCACATCCGGGGGCAGGAGGACATCCCGGGGATTCCCGAGCGGGGCGGGGTCCGGACACTGTAGGATATCGGGGTTCGCCGACACTTCGGGCGGCACCCGCATAATCCCGGGAAGGCGGATCGGACCCCGGGGGCGATGGAGCATGACCGGCTGCGGAATGTCTGCCAATGTGAGGAGGGGATAAGCGATGCGCCGTCTCGTCTTGATCGGGTTGATTGTGGCCGGGCTGCCGATGCTGCTGCCGGCGGCCGATCGCACGGAGGGAGAGATGTTCGCGACCCGATCGGTGGTGCATGCCCGTCATGGCATGGTCGCTGCCGCCCACCCGCTGGCGGTCCAGATCGGGATCGATCTATTGAAGCAGGGCGCCAGCGCCGTCGACGCGGCCATCGGCGTCAACGCGGCGCTCGGCTTTCTCGAGCCGACCGCCAACGGCATCGGCGGCGACCTGTTCGCCATCGTGTGGGATGCGAAAAGCCGCAGGCTCTACGGCCTGAACGCCTCCGGCCGCTCGCCGAAGAGGCTGACCGCCGACCTGGTGGAAGCGGACGAGGACGGCCGGATTCCCCTGTACAGCCCGTTCTCCTGGAGCGTGCCCGGAACGGTCGACGGCTGGTTCGAGCTGCACGGGAAGTTCGGCCGTCTGCCGATGGCGAAGATCCTCGCACCGGCGATCCGCGCGGCCCGCGAAGGGGAGCCGGTTCCGCAGATCATTGCAGCCGGCTGGGCGCGCTCCGTCCGGGCGTTCGGTGACATGCCGGGGTTCGCCGAAGTGTTCCTGCCCGGGGGAAATCCGCCCCTCGAGGGGGAGGTGTTCCGCAACCCGGCCCTCGCCCGCGCCCTCGAGACGATTGCCGCAGGGGGACGGGATGCCTACTACCGCGGCCCCATCGCCGAGTCGATCGTGAAGTTTTCCGACGAACAGGGCGGCTTCTTTTCGCTGGAGGATTTCAGCGAGCACCACAGCGACTGGGTCGAGCCGATCTCCACCACCTACCGGGGCACGACCCTGTACGAACTGCCGCCGAACGGTCAGGGGCTGGCGGCGCTGCAGATGCTCAACATCCTGGAAGAGTATGACCTGAAGGGGATGGGTCGCGATTCGGCCGAATTCTGGCACACCCTGGTCGAGGCCAAGAAGCTCGCCTTCGAGGACCGGGCCCGCTTCTATGCCGACCCGGCGTTCAACGACCTGCCGATCGCCGGGCTGCTGTCGAAGAAGTACGCGCGCGAGCGCGCCACCCTGATCGATCCGGGCCGCGCGGCGCGCCGCTACGAGGCAGGCAACCCGCGGCTCGGGCGCGGCGATACGACCTACCTCACCACCGCCGATGCCGAGGGGAACATGGTGTCGCTGATTCAGAGCAACTACACCGGCTTCGGCTCCGGCTACGTCGTTGCGGAGTGGGGGTTCGGGATCCAGGATCGGGGCGGCCTGTTCAACCTCGACCCCGGCCACCCCAACACCCTCGAGCCCGGCAAGCGCCCCTTCCACACCATCATCCCGGCGTTCGCCATGCGTGACGGCGAGCCGTGGTTGGCGTTCGGCGTGATGGGCGGCGACCTGCAGCCGCAAGGTCACGTGCAGATCCTGATCAACCTGATCGACTTCGGGATGAACCTGCAGGAAGCGGGCGACGCGCCGCGCTTCTACCATGGTGGCTCTTCGGAGCCGACCGGCACGGTGATGACCACGGGTGGTTTCCTGTCGCTCGAGGAAGGGATTTCCGACGTCGTGCGGCGCGACCTGGTGAAGCGGGGGCACCGTCTGGCGCAGACGATCGGCCGTTACGGCGGCTACCAGGCGATTGCGCGCGATCCGGAGACCGGTGTTTACTCCGGCGCCAGCGAATCGCGCAAGGACGGCTGCGCCATGGGCTACTGATGCGCCCCGCACGCAGCCGGTGCGTCGCCCCGATCGCCGCCGCGCTGCTCGGCCTCGCCGCACGATTCGCCGCTCCCGGTGACCCCGTCCCTCCCGGCGCCACCGCCGGGCCCGACGGCCTCGCCGCGCGGGCGAAGGAGATTCAGAATACCTGCTTCGCCCTCTACCCTCGTGAACTGCTGGCGCGCATGGCGACCGACGACGGCACCCCCGTCGCGGAGGTGCGCAGCGATCCCGCCCGCCAGCAGAAGTATCTGAAGACCGAGGACGTGGTCGAGAAGGGGCTCTTCTACCCGGCGCGTCTCGAGGAGGTCCTGCCCGCTCTCCGGGCGCTGGCCGGCGAGAGAGTGCGCTTCCTCGATCTCGGCAGCGGCGACGGCCGGGTGGTGTTTCTGGCGGCGCTCACCGGCGCCCACGCCACCGGCATCGAATACGATCGCACCCTGCACCGCATCGCGCGCAATTGCCGCAAGGATCTCGAAGGGGTGCTGCCGCCGGGACGCATCGACCTGCGCCGGGGAGATTTCTTCAAGGAGGACTGGGGGCGATACGACGTGATCTTCTATTACGTCGACGGCAGCTTCAACCAGGCCGGCATTCAGCGGAAGCTCCTCGAGGAACTGCGGGAGG
>CBDUYA010000039.1:0-13385 GCA_965371335.1 uncultured bacterium
ACCGGCGTGGTCGGCGCGGCCTGTCCGGCCGACATCGTTACTCCGGCGACCACGACCTGTAACCCAGGGTCGGGTGACATCTGCGACCCCGACGAGTCCTGCACCGGTGTCGCCGGTGAAGCCTGTCCGGATCCCGATACGACGCTAGCCTCGGCGACCACCATCTGTCGTCAGGGCTCGGGCGATCTCTGCGACCCGAATGAATCGTGCACCGGCGTGGTCGGCGCGGCCTGTCCGGCCGACATCGTTACTCCGGCGACCACGATCTGCAATCCCGGCTCCGGCGACATCTGCGACCCCGACGAATCGTGCCTCGGTGTCCCGGGTGCCGCCTGTCCGCCGGATAACATCGCTTCGCTGACCACTATCTGCCGTGCGGGTGATCCAGGCGTCTGCGATCCGGACGAGTCGTGCACCGGGAATCCGGAAGAAGCCTGTCCGCCGGACGAGGCCCCCGGCTGTCCATGCGACCCGCACACCCAGGGCTACTGGCATCGCCAGTGCCTCGGCACCGATCACCTCACTCCGGGCCGCGGCGGCGGCCGCGGGCCGTCCGAGCCGATCGAGCCGGATTTCGAGAAGACGCTGATTCCGGCTGTCGACTTGCTCATCCAGCAGAACATCAACGAGCAGATGACCTGCGAGGATGGTCTGAACGCGGATCCGCCGAGCTTCCCCTGTGAGCGGGCCATCAAGCAATACACGGCCTTCCTGCTCAATATCGTCTCGGGACGTCTCGGAACCGGCACGGTCATCGACCTGTCGGCACAGGGCTGCACCTCCACCACCGTGGCCGACTTCGTCGACGAGGCGGCCGCCCTGATCAACGCCGGTAAGGACGGTGCTCCGGACATCTGCAAGATCGCGGAAGCGTGTGCCGATACGCTGAACAACAACGAGGGGATCGTGAGCTGCGAGGCACCCTCGGCACCAGCGGGCCCGGCTCCTTCGAGCCTGGCCAGCGGCATCGGCTTCGCTCCGACCACCGTCACCACGGTCAATCCGCCCACGACCGACACCACGACGACCACCAGCACTGGTGGCGGCGGTGGCGCCGCGTGGTCTTCAACCACCAGCCGTGAGTCGGCCGACACGACCACCGAGGTCCCGGACGCCACGTTCGAGCCGGAAGGGGTGAACCCGGTGATCACCATCGTGCCCGGGATGACGACTGAATCCACTGAAGCAGCCGTGGAGGACGTGGTCAACAGCACGCTCGAGGCGCTCGGCGAACACGCCAACACGCTGAGCGACCCGCAGGCAACCGTGGAGGCCCGTAGGGTCGCCGAGGATGCGCTGCTTGACGCGCTCAGCGGTGGTTACGGACCGGACGTCCGTCTCCAGGCGGCGACATCCCTCGCCGGGCAGATCGACATCGCCTACTTCTCGCTCCTCGAGAAGCAGGTCGTGACGATTGTCGGCGAGGCTCGCGGGCTGGAGGATGAGGCCCTCGTCCAGGCGGCCGAGAAGCTCCTCGAAACGATCCGGGGAGCGGTGAAGAACACGAGCAAGTAACAAACCAGAGCGAACACTCTGGGGGGCAGCAGCCTTGCGGCTGCTGCCCCTTTTTTTCTTGGAGAATGCCCGGCAGGATAGGCTTCAGAGGCTGAGGCGCTCTCGGAACAGCTGCGCGCGGCGGCGGGACAGTTCGACCTCGAGGCCACTGTCGAAATAGGCGATCATCCGTCCCTCCTCGATCGGCTCGAGCCGCTCGACCTTCCTGATGTTGATAATCTGCCTGCGGTTGGCCCGGAAGAACACGCGCGGGTCGAGACGTTCGTCGAGCTGCTTCAGGGAGCGATGCACCAGTGGCCGGTGATTCTCGAACACGACGCGCGTGTAGTTGCCCTCCGATTCGAACAGGAGGAGATCGCCGAGACGCACCAGCCAGCAGCGATCGCCGTCGCGCACGAACACCCGATCGTTCTCGCCGAGAGGTGGCAGAGCGTCTTCGGCCTTCACCGGCGCTCCTTCCCCGCTGCGGCCCTCCCGTTTCGCCGTGTCCGTGATCAGGCGCTCCCTTACCTTCTCGACTGCCGCCGCCAGGCGCTCCGCTTCGATCGGTTTGACCAGGTAGTCGAGCGCATTGACCTCGAAGGCGCGGGCGGCGTACTCGTCGTAGGCGGTCGTGAAGATCACCTCGGGAACCCGATCGAGGCGTTCGAGCAGGTCGAAGCCCGAGCCGCCCGGCAGGCGGATGTCGAGAAAGAGGACATCGGGCCGCAGACGGGCGCTCGCGACGAGTGCCTCCTCGATGTTGCCCGCCTCACCGGCGATCTCCACCTCCGGCAGAACGGCGAGAAGGCGTCGCAGCTCCCGCCGGGCAAGCCGTTCATCATCGACGATCAGCGCGCGCACCGTTCCCCTCCCTGTCCGCTTCGATCGGCAGACCGAGCTCCGCCACGACGACCCCGGGGGGTTCTTCGCGCAGGCACAGCGTTCCCCTGCCACCATATAACAGGCGCAGCCGCTCACGAGCGTTGCGCAGACCGACACCCTCGTCATTCGGTCCTGAACCGAGGCGGCCGCTGCTGCGGGTGACAATTCGCAGCCGCCCATCACGGGCCGCCGCTCTGACCCGGACTTCGCCCCCCTCCACCCGAGCGGCAACCCCGTGCTTGATGCCGTTTTCGACCAGCAGCTGCACCATCATCGGCGGCACCCGCGCATCCCGCACCGCCGGATCGATGTCGACGGAGTAGCGCAGGCGCTCCTCGAATCGTACCGCCTCGAGTTCGAGGTACGAGCGCACGATCCGCATCTCGTCCTCGAGCGACACGGTGGTCGCGCGGTTCGCCTTGAGCGAGTAGCGCAGAATCGCCGCCAGGCGGGTCACCATGTCGCGGGCTCGCTCCGGGTCTTCGATGATCAGGGCTCGGATGCTGTTCAGACTGTTGAACATGAAATGTGGATCGAGCTGCGACTTCAGAACCTCGAGCTCCGCCTCGCGCACCGTCGCTTCGAGCTGCCAGCGGTCCCGTTCGGCGGTGCGCGCTTGGCGGTAGAAATGCAGGGCGAGGTAGCCTCCCGACCAGCTGAGAATAAGCGCCCACCAGTAGACGACGACTTTGATGAGCCGCCCGGGGTCGAGGGGGGGAGAGATCTGCGCGGGAAAGACGACGCGCTCCAGGATGATCGCCCCCGCCACGATGACCACCGCAACACTCAGCGATGCCGGCACGACCCGCGCCCCGAGGCGCGGCAACGACAGGGTGATCCAGCGGCGCCGGTGCAGCTGTGCGCGCACAATGTGCGTTCCGGCGATCGCCAGAAGCGATGCGGCGACGAAACCGGACGCCATGGCGCGCGACAGCTGGTCGACCGAGGCGAGCATGAAGATGTGGGCGGCCGCCACGCCGCCCCAGATACCGACCTGCAGCAGCCAGTAGAGGCGTGCAGGGGCGAGCGCCGGGGCATCGTGCCCTCCGGCGTGCGGGACCGGCCTGTTACTTTCGGGCGATAGCGGCGACATACGGGTACGGGCTCCTCTCTCCGCCCTCATGTTAGCTCACCCACCGCCCGTGCCATCGGCCGTTCGTCCCTGCTGACCGCCGTCCATCACAATCCCCCGGCCGAAGCTGTGATCGACGCTAGCATCGCTGGCGAACTGATGGTTGGCGGCGACCGCTCCGGCGCCGCAGCCGATATCAAGGAGGACGCACCATGACGCTCAGACAGATCGCCATCAAGCACGGATTGATCCTGGGGGGCGGGCTGACCGCCTACGGGATCATCTACCGGCTGGCCCGGCTCGAACGCCTCCCGGGGCTGACCTGGATCTTCTACCTGATGGTCCCGGTGGCCGTCTTCTTCGCGCTCAGGGCGCTGCGGGATTCTGGCGAAGGCTCACTGCGGTTCGCACGTGGCGTCGGTCTGGGCGGACTGGTCAGCCTGGCGGGCAGCTCCATTTACGCCGTCTACGTCTATCTTTATAACAGCGTCATCGACGACTCGCTGCTGGTCGGCATCCGGCACGGTTACCGTCAGCAGTTCGAAGCGCAGGGGCTGACCGGCGATGAGCTGGCGCAGGCGATGGCGCCGATCATCACCTCAACGCAGCCACCACTCTTCTCTCTCCAGGTCGGCATCATGCTCACCCTGGCCGGCATGGTCGGCGCCCTGCTGATTGCCGCCGCCCTGCGCCGCCGCCCACCGCGCACCGCAACCGGCGCCATCGCTACCGCAGAAGGACAACAGGGATGAGTTCGATCCTGGCGTCGCCAACCATCCGTCCGGACAGCAGCGCACGGCTACGCCAAGAGGTCAACCCGCACAGCGTGGGAGCACGTCACGCCGTCAACCGGCTCCAACCGTGCACGGCCAAATGGTCCTTGAGCGGGCCGGGCCGGTAGCCGCGCCTCCCCTCGTACCGATCCCTGACTGACCGGTGGATCCAGGTGTTGGAGGGTATCGACCGAATCCGCTTGCCGAGCGTCTTGTAGAACCCCTTGTACTCGTTGTGCTGCTGCGCGACCGGGCTCGGCCGCAACGACTTCTTCAGGTGGCTCTCGAATCGCAGTCCGAACGATTCGGCCTCCTTCTTCATCCAGTTGAGAGGAATGTCGCTGAGCAGCTTCCCCTTCGTGCCGCCGCGCGAGTCGGGGCCGTATCCACCGCCAACATCGGCGTGCACCCCGGCGAACCAGACCTGCTTCAGATCGACGCTGTGACGGGTCTTCCAGATGGTCGGATCGAAATCGTCCCGCACCTCATCGATGGCGAGGGCGTGGCGGGCGTGCTGGATGTTCGGCCCGAGCTTGTTGTCGTGGAACAGGTGCTTGTCGTTCAGGAATCCGAACATCCGGAACGGGATGCCAAGGGCCCCGACCGTGTCCCAGGCGCCGACGAACCGGATCTTCGTCTCGGCCGCTACGGCGTAGTCGTCGCGAAAGGCGGTCGACGTCGCATCCTCGGGATGGGTCTTGCGATTCTTGTAGTGGTCGAACGCCTTCTGAATGAGCCGGGCGTTCTCGCGCTTCAGGATGCCACAATTGAAGATGAATCCCGACAGGCTGCGGACGGTGTAGGCGCCGCGGCTGAAGCCGAAGAAGTAAAGATGATCGCCCGGCCGGTAGTTCTGCACGATGAAGCGATAGCAGTCCTGGATGTTCTTGTTGATGCCGTCGCCGAAGGCGCCGCCCTTCGCTTTGTCATGGTACGAGCCGACGCCCCAGTCGTAGAACACGACCTGTTCGACGTCTCCCGCGACCGGCTTCACCGCCCGGGCGAGCCGCAGCACGTTGGTCGGAAAGTCCTTCCTGAGATCTTCTTCCGGCCTGTTCCACGTTCCGTCGGCGCAGATGACGATCCGCTTCATGATTCGCCGCCGGCTGTTCCTTACCGTGGGTCGAGCAGGTTCCTGGCAATCGTCGCCAGCTGCATGTTCGAAGTACCCTCGTAGATCTGCCCGATCTTCGCATCGCGGTAGAACTTCTCGGCCGGACAGTCGCGCGTGTAACCGATCCCCCCGAACACCTCGATGCAGCGGCCGGTGATACGCTCCGCCATCTGTGACGAATACCATTTGGCCATCGCCGCTTCGGTGACGAACGGCTTGCCGGCGTCCCGCAGGCGGGCGGCGTTGTAGGTCATCAGACGGGCCGCTTCCAGATCCGCGGCGCACTCCGCCAGCTGGAACTGCAATCCCTGGAAGGTGGCGATCGGCTTGCCGAACTGCTTGCGCTCCTTCGCATAGGCGACCGCGGCGTCGAGCGCGCCCTGCGACAGCCCGATCATCTGCGCCCCGATGCCGATGCGCCCCTCGTTGAGGGTCTCGATCGACACCTTGTACCCCTTGCCTATCTCTCCCAGCACGTTCTCCTTCGACACGCGGCAGTCCTCGAGCACCAGCTCGCAGGTCGACGAGGCGCGGATGCCGAGCTTGCTCTCCTTCTTGCCGACGGCGAGGCCGGGGACGTCGCGCTCCACCAGAAACGCGGTGATCCCCTTGTAGCCCGCCCCCGGGTTTGCCGTGGCGAAGACGATGAACAGGTTCGCCTCGTTGGCGTTGGTGATCCAGAGCTTGCGGCCGTTGAGGATCCAATGGTCGCCCTTGTCCTCGGCGCGGCACTTCAACGAGAAGGCGTCCGATCCCGATTCCGCCTCCGACAGCGCGTAGGCGCCGACCATGCCGGTCGCCAGCATGCGTCCGTAGCGGGCGATCTGCGCCTCGTTCCCCCAGCGCATCAGCGCGTTGACCACCAGCGTGTTCTGCACGTCGACGAACACGCCGACCGCAGCATCGACCCGCGACAACTGCTCCACCGCGACGACCGACATGAAGAAACTCGATCCGGCGCCGCCGTGCTTCTCCGGCACCTCGATTCCCATGATGCCGAGCTCGAACAGCTTCGGGATCAGCTCCTGGGGGAATTGCTGCTTCTCGTCGCATTCCATGACATGGGGACGGATTTCCGCGTCGGCAAAATCACGGACCGCCTCCTGGAGGGCGACCTCCTCCTCGCTCAGCATGGTCAATGCGGGCATCTGGCTGACGGCAGTCCCCATAGCGATATCCTCTCGAGTTCGGTGATGCAAAGGCAGGCCTGCTGCCGGGCTGTTTTCTGGAGAGTCCAGAAGCCGATTATATACGCCCTGCGGTGCCGGGCGAAATGAAGTGTGAAAATCGGGGCACGACGGGGATTGCCCGCCGGGCAGGACGGAGACGGCGCACCCGGCTCAGGGCGCCAGCCGTTTGGCCCGGGGATAAGGGAAAACGTCCATAATCTCCCCTTCCTGCAAGCGCTCCTGGATGTCGAGCCAGAAGGCGGGGTCGAACAGCTCGGGGTGGTGGCGCTTGAACATCTCCTGCTGAGCGTTGCTCATCCCGAGAAACTGCGCGAACTCCTCGGGAAAGATATCGCTCTCCCCCACCGCGAACCACGGCTCGGCCGCCATCTCCTCCTCGTCGTGGCGGGCCGTTGGCAGCCGCCGGAAATTGCACTCGGTCATCAGGCAGAGTTCGTCGTAGTCGTAGAACACCACGCGGCCGTGGCGGGTGACCCCGAAGTTCTTTTCCAGCAGATCGCCCGGAAAAATGTTGGCGGCAGCGAGATCCTTGACCGCATCGCCATAGTCGTGCAGCGCCGCCAGGGCGTCCGGCTCATCCGCCTCGCGCAGATAGAGATTGAGAGGCGTCACCTTGCGCTCGATGTAGACATGCTTGACGAGGACCGTGCCGTGGCGCAGCTCGACCGTCCGGGACGCCCTGGCGAGAAGCTCGTGCAGGACGTCCGGCTCGAACTGGTCAGCGCGGAACTCGAGGTACTCGAACTCCTGCGCCTCGACCAGGCGACCGACGCGGTCGTGCCGGAACACCAGCTGATATCGGTCGATCACCTCTTCGCGCGTGTTGGTCTTCGGATAGGCGAACCGGTCGCGGATCACCTTGAAGACGTAGTCGTAGCGCGGCAGGGTGAAGACCAGCATCACCATCCCGGCGGTGCCGCGCGCGAATATGAACCGATCGGTCGTGTTGCGCAGGTAGCGGCGCAGATTTCGGTACAGCTCGGTCTTGCCATACTTGTGAAAGCCGAGAGCGATGTACAGCTCGGCGATCGGCTTGAGCGGCATCAGGCTCTTCAGGAAGGCGACCAGGTCGCGCGGGCGGGTGACCTCGACGTGAAAGTGGGACCGCGTGAAGCTGAACACGATGCTGAGCTCGGCCGGCGTGGTGAGGATGGCATCGACGGCGATTCCCGCTTCTCCGTTGCGCAGGGCGATCACCAGCGGCAGGGTCGTTGTTCCGGCGCGCACGCGACCGATGACGTAGGCGAGCTTCTGCCGGAAGAAGACCGGTCGCAGCATCTCGAACGCTTCGACGCGCCCCGCCCAGGGGGACGCGGCGACCGCAGCCTCGATGGCGCTTGAGGTCAGCCGGACGTCGCGCTCGAAATCTTCGAACGGCGCGGCGAAGCTGCAGACCTCGAGGGCTTTGCGCACCGCCTCTTCGGTGCCGTCGTCGACGGGGTGGCGCTCCCAGACCGGCGGGAACTCCTGATCCGGATCGATCAGCAGCTCTTCCCGATCGAACTCGGTGGCGGCGCTGATGCCGACCGTCTTCAGGACCCTCCGGGCGACCGAATTGAAGAAGGTCTCGGCCAGCTCGCGGTTGCCCCATCCGGCCACCAGGCCGGCGTAGGCCGTGCGGGCCTCCCGCCACAGCCGCGCGTCGCGCACCAGGCCACCGAGGATTCCGCGCAGCCGCGCGATCACCTGGTCGACGCCGATCGAGTGGTGCTCGAGACGCTCCCCCATATCGGCCATCATGCCGTGCCAATCGCACTGCTCGAAGCGGGTGCGGGCCCGTGCGGTGATGGCATCGAAGCGTTGGCGGCTCGCCTCGAATCCGCCGGCGACGGTGCCCGCCGCCAGCTCCGCCAGTCGCTTCGAGGTCCGGTTGCCGTTGCCCATCTCGATTACGTTCCCGAAGAACTGCCCCGATGGGGGTCGATTCGCCCAGAATCTAATTCCGTGGCGGCCGGTCGGCCAACCCCCTCGAGGGCCCTGTGCTCAACCCGACGCCACCGGCCGCATCATATTAGATGAGGCGCTTGCCCAGCCGCCGACCCGCCGACCCGCATGATGTCGCCCCGGAAGTAAGCTAATATATTGATAATAAATACCTTATATTCTTCTCACCCGACGGGAACGAGGCCGGCCGCAGCGGCGTTTTCCCGGGCGGTGGGCAGATCCCGTCCGGTCGGATAGAATCGGCTTCCTCGTTTCGCCTTTCCAAAGAGGAGGCATCCAAACCATGCGACGAACGTTTCACGCATTCATCCTGCCCGCAGCTCTTGCCCTGCTCTGTCTCATCCCGGCGGCGCGGGCCGATCAGGAGGAAGCCGCCGGGTCGGACATGTCGCGACCGGTCGAGGCAAAGCTCAACGCACTGAGTCAACAGTCGGAGCAAAGCGCGCCTCCCGAGCTGATCGAGGCGGGGCGCAAGGGCACCGAAGAACTGATCCGATCGGGTCTGGTGGAGCGGGCGCTCAACGAAGGCGACGCGATTCCGCCGTTCTCGCTGTCGAACGCTCACGGCAAGCAGGTGACGAGTGCCGGGTTGCTGGCGGAGGGCCCGATGGTCCTCGTTTTCTATCGCGGCGCCTGGTGCCCGTTCTGCAATATCTACCTGCAGTCGCTCCAGGGGTACCTGCCGAAGATCAGGGAACTGGGCGCCTCCCTGGTGGCCATTTCCGGTGAAAATCCCGACAATTCGCTCACTGTCGAGCAGAAAAACAAGCTCACCTTCACGGTGTTGAGCGACCCTGACTTCGACGTGGCCCGCAGCTTCGGCATCGTCTACGAAATGCCGAAGGTCACCAATGACGCCATCCTCAAGCTCGGCTTCGATCTGAGGAAGTACTACAGCACCGACAAGGCGGAGCTTCCCCTGTCGGCCACCTACGTCATCGACCGCGGGGGGGACATCGCCTACGCATTCCTCGATCCAGACTACAAGAAGCGGGCCGAGCCAGCCGACCTGCTGGCGGTCCTCAAAGGACTGCAATAGGGCCTCGGATGGAACCCCCCGGGCCGCGGCCGCCTCGACCGCGGGCGCACGTCAGATTTGCGAGATGACCTCACCGATCTCGATCTCACCCGGGGGCTTGACACCGGGGGGGGCGTTACTCCATACTCCCTGCGATATGCCCCGCATCGGACATTCCGCCCGTTGACTCAACCTCGGTTATTCCTGCCTGGTTTGCTGACGGTTCCCGAATCGACAATGCGGGGCTAATGAAGAAAGGGGGCAATTCCGCCCTCAATAGTATGCCTGTGTGGCAGAAGGAGCAGTTGAGCATGGTCAGAGGTAAAGTGAAGTGGTTCAACGACGCGAAGGGGTTCGGTTTCATCACTCCGGACGATGGTTCCAAGGATGTTTTCGTCCACCACTCCGCGATCGAGATGCAGGGTTTCAAGACCCTGAATGAAGGTCAGGCTGTCGAGTTCGACATCGTCGACGGCCAGAAGGGTCCTGCCGCACAGGGAGTCCGTACCGTCTAAGGACGATTCCAGGCGCCGGCCCCCGGAGAGTGATCTCCGGGGGCCGGATTTTCTTCGCTAAAGAGTGTGAAATGAGCCAGAGGCTGTTCATAGGAAGTCTGTCGTTCGATACGATGGATGCCGATCTCAAGCAGTTCTTCGAACAGGCCGGAACCTGCGAATCGGCCACCGTGATCCGCGACCGGGAGACGGGACGTTCCCGCGGCTTCGGATTCGTCGTCATGGCCTCGGAGGACGAGGCCCGGCGTGCGATCTCAGAACTCGATGGCAAGGAACTGCAGGGACGGGCGATCAACGTCAGCGAAGCGCGCGAGCGCTCGCAGGGACACTCTCCTCGAATGCCATTCACGCCGCAGAGACTCGACTACCGATCGGCGGATGCCCCTTCTCCCTTCACCAGGAACAAAGGGAGCCGGCGCGGCCTGCGGGGGCGTAAGCGCAGTCTCTGATTCCCTCCTCGCCGTTCTCTCCCGCACCATCCCGCAGGCAGGACCAACGCCCTGCCGGTCTCGTGCGTCTGCCTTGAACGGGGCATCTCTCCTTCCGCGGCGCCGACTGGCCGCTGCGCCTGCACGTCTCAGAGACCGATGAGGGCCCGCGCGCGACCCTCGATCTTCCGGAACTGGTGATGGCCTGGGAGCCGATAGAACCGGCGGCGGCCATCGAGTTCGCGGATCACCCGGGATCGATATCCGGTACCGGCTTATCAGCCAGAATCCTCTCCATCATTCGACGCGCGGCCAGCACCTCGGCATCGCTGGAGTGGGTCACCTCACGGTATCCGCTCCCATTCCGGTTGTCACCGCAGTCATACAGCCTGCCGAACTGATGCGGTGTGTTGTCTTCCAGCAGCCAGCGTCGGGTCCGGACGATGCGTCGGTTCCCTATATACGAGTAGATCCAATCTCGAGTATTGCCCGGTTCGCCACGCAGGATTGGAGCGAAGCTCCGTCCATCGACGACATGGCCGGACGGCAGGGTCGCTCCCGCGAGATCGACCAGGGTCGGCAGCACGTCGGAGAGGTCGATCAGTTCCCGGCTGATGTGAAGCGGTTGAACAACGGAGGGGCCGTTGACGATCATCGGAACGCGGGCGCCGAGCTCGGTTGCTCTTCCTTTCCCGTTGCCGATCGTTCCGTTGTCGCCGGTGAAAAGCACAATCGTCCGGTCGCGAAGCTCCAGATCGTCCAGCGCTCGTACAATACGGCCGACCAGCTTGTCGATGTACCGCACGTTCGCACCGAGAGCCCCTTCGGGACGGGTGAAGCGATCGGCCTCCGATTTCAGCGTGTCGGGAGTCGGCACGTAAGGCACGTGCGTCAGGACCAACGGGTAATAGATGAAGAACGGCCGATCCCGATGCCGGCGGGCGAAGTCAATCACGAAATCAGTGAAGATATCCGGGCCGTAGCTGTCGGGACGGGTCGGCACGTATTCTCCGTTCCGGACGATCGACGGATGCCAGTAACGTGACGCACTCCTCTTCCTCATTACGCTGTCCCAGCCGCCGGTGTGCTCGACGCCGGGCGGGAGATTCCGCTCGTAGGCGAACATGCAGTACTCGTCGAACCCCGCCTCCCTGATCAATGTCGGATGCTTGCCGCTCAGCTGCCACTTACCCGCCTGGGCGGTTGCATAACCATGCTTCTTGAGAACCTGGGCGAAGGTGAGGTGATGGGTTATGTCGTTGACGGGCGCTCCGGGGCTCGGACCTCCGGGCTGATTGGAGAACTGATAGACGCCATTGTGATGACCATACTGACCCGTCATGATTTCGATCCGCGTGGGACGGCAGACCGGCGTTGCGTAGCAGGTACTGAACTGCACGCCGGAGCGAGCCAGTTCGGACAGATTGGGCGTGAGATTCTCTGGATGGCCGTAGGAACCGAACTCGCCGGCTCCGACGTCATCCGCCATAATCAGAATGAAGTTCGGCGGCCTGACAACCGGCCCCTCATCACCTTTCCCGCAGGCCATGGTAGCGACAAGGAGCCCCCCCACGACAACCAGCAGCGCACCCCGCGCGCTCTCACTGCAACCAGCCGGCGATGTCATTCCTCCCTTGCCCCATGTCATGACGCGCCCGCGTCGCCTTTGCCGCGTGCGCCGCTCCTTCTGCGCAACAGCGGCGTCGTCACCAGCCACAGGACGTAGCCGGTCACGATCGTGATCAGGCTCAGCACCGAGAGGCTGCGCAGCAGCCAGTTGTTGAAATTCTCCCGCTCCTGATAGTCGAGGATGTGCAGCATCCAGAGAAAGTCGAAGCCGCGCCAGATCGTGTTGCGCCGCGCCGTCACCAGCCCGGTGTTGGCGTGCACGTAGACGTGCGTGCTCTTCCAGTTATCGAAGCGGACCTGCCAGGCCGGCACGGCGTTCTTGTATTCACCACCCTTCTCCTCGACCATCTGCACCGCGACAATCTCGCCCGGCGGTGCGAAGTCGGCCGCGGCGATCGCGCGCGCCTCGGTCTCGCCGATCGGCGACAGCTTCTCTCCGCTCGCCGCGTCGTACATCTCCACCCGATCGCCATCCTGGTAGAGGCGCACGACGGTGCGGCCGAGGAATGTCCCGAGGCGAACGTCCTCGATACGCGCCAGTTCCGATCGCTCCAGCAGCGGCTCGAGCGGCACGACGTTCGTCACATCACGCAGATCGGAGACCATCCGCTCGGCCCTCTCATAGTCGCCGTGCACGTTGTCGAGGTCGAACCAGGAGAAATAGATGCCGCCGAGCGTCCAGAGGAGCAACTGAACACCGATCAGCGGACCGAGGATGCGATGCCACTTGCGGGTCAGTTTCTGCAGTTGCTGCTGGTTCATCGCCAGCCAAGCTTACACTGAATGGCAGCCGTCCAACGCGGAGAAACAGGCGGCTCACCGGATCGGGATTGTCGAGCCGGGCCGGAGATCAATAGAATAGGGGGGATCATGTCGCCGCCCTGTCGCTGCATCCGGACACACCGCCTCGCAAGGCGCACCCTGGCCGCCCTGCTCTTCCTGGGGCTGCTGGCGCCGCCGGCATCGCCCCTCGGCCAGGAGGGCTCTCCCGGGACCCTGGCCCCCCTGCGTGTCCTGTTGGATGAGCAGAAGCTCGCCGATGTCGCGCCGCAGGCGCTGGCGCTCCTCGCCGGGATCGAAGTGACAACCGGCAGGGACTCCCTGCAGACCGCCGGGGCGATCGATCTGATCGTGTCGCACTGGAAAGGGAAAGGGATCGAAGCGGCCGAAATCCGCGAACTCGCCGACCGCGCTGTCGCCCTCAAGGAGAAACATCTGGGCGTCGACGACCTCCAGGTCGCCGCCAGTCTCAAAAACATGGCGATGCTCTACGAGTGGGACAGCGAGCTCGATCTCGCCCTGGCCCCCTTCATCCGAACCCTC
>CBDUYA010000040.1:0-13378 GCA_965371335.1 uncultured bacterium
GATAAGGAATGTCCTTACGGGGTGAAAGAAAATGTCAATCTGTGCGTCTTATTAAGTGATCGTGCTTGTGAACAAGATCGGCCGGCCCTTCAAAACCAATCATTGACAGCCGGGGGCTTCCGCAGTATATGAATGCACCAAGATCCTGATTACTATTGGTAGTCATTTGGCTTTTCACGAGGGGAAACTCTATCTTCACGATCCCATCATCGATTGATCCGGTCCTGACGTCACGGGGGGGGGCGTGGAATCGTTTTTCACCCGGCCGGGCGTTTCTTCCGGCTGGAGAGAGGGGGATGTCATGCGTCTCGAGTGGGGTGGGACTACAACTTTCCGGCCGCGGCTGTTATGCCTGCTGGCCGTCCTCGCGTTAGCGTCGGTTCTTGCCGGAGCTCCGGCCTACGGGCAGTCGTGCACGTCCGATATGGACTGCCTCGACGGCCTGGGGTGCAACGGATCGGAGTTTTGCGACTTCTCCGGCGGCCCGGGGTTCTGCGCCGCCGGCACACCGGTCGTCTGCGATGACATGAATCCCTGCACCATCGATTCCTGCGTCGAGTTCGCATCCTGTTCTTTCATCCCGACAGTGGATGACGAGACCGCCGCCGGCCCCGATGGTCTTTGCGACACCTCGGACGACAACCTCGACCTGTACGGGCTCGACGGGTTGTGCGGCACGCCCGACGACGTCACTGGCGACGGCCTCTGCGGCGCGCTCGACAACTGCGATGATCGGAGCAATCCGGGCCAGGAGGACGCCGACCGGGACGGACTTGGGGACGCCTGCGATGCCACCCCCTGCCGGGCGCAGGGCCTCTATACCTTCAGCGGCCCGGATCTCCAAAAGGTCGATCCCGCCACCGGCGGGGCGATCTTCGTCACGTCGGGGCTCAATAATCCGCGAGACGTCACCATCGACCCGGCCGAGAGCCAGGCAATCGTGACCGGGTTCTCCCCCGGCAGGCTCTGGTTCGTCGACCTCGAGACCGGATCGATCACGAGCTCGGCTGGCATAAACGACGCGTGGGGAATCGACACGGGCGACGTGACCGGCCTCGGTTATTACAACGATTATGCCAGCGGGACCCTCTGGCAGTTCGACCCGGTCAGCCTGGCGCTCAATCCGATCGCGTTCAGTCTGAGCAACCCCACGGGGCTCGACATCGACGCCGCCGAATCCACCGCCTACATCGCGGAGGAGTTGATCGGGGAGGTCTCATCCATCGATCTCACCACCGGCATGGTCTCGCTGATCGCCGGCTCGCTCGGCAGCCCCCACGCCGTCGCTCTCGATCCGACCGAGACCGACCTGTACGTCGTCGAGTCGTCCATCGGCACGCTCTCCAGAATCCCGCTCGCCACCGGCATCCCGGCCCCGGTCACCTCCAGCCTGATCAACCCTTCAGGTCTGACGCTGAACGCCGCTGGGACGATCGCCTATGTAACCGAATCCTCCAGCGGGATTCAGTCGGTCTCTGCCGTCGACCTGGCGACCGGCGTCATCACGCCGATTCCCCAGGACATGTTCAACCCAATCAGCTTCAATGACGGCCTCCAGCTCAGCCCCAGGCCGCCGGTCGTGTTGAGCTTTCCGGTGGCGGCGCCCGGACTGCCGTCCGCCACTGTCGCGGTCCCGGTGAACGTTGACGACGTCACCGGCCTCGGAATCCTGTCAGCCGACTTCACCGTCGATTACAACCCTGCGGTCCTGGCGGCCACCTCCGTCGTGAGCGGCACGCTGACGAGCGGCTGCACGGTGACCGCCAACGGGAGTACCCCCGGGCAGTTGGTCGTATCGGTCTTCTGTAGCTCCGATCTGGTCGGCTCGGGATCGATCGCTGAGATCACCTTTTCCGTCGGCGGCGTCCGGGGAGAGGGATCTCCTCTCCATCTCACCTCCGTCCTCCTCAACGAGGGAACGCCGGCGGTCTGTGGTGCAGACGGAACCTTCGTCGTCCCGGTCGACATCGACGGGACGGTCGTCTACTACCGCGACGACGTGACCTCAGCCGAGCCGAGCACCAAGCCGGTCGACGCCGTCGACGTCGCTCTCGACCTGCTGGAGGGCAACCCGATGGCTCCGGTCGTCACCCCGATCAGCACGGTCCCCACCGACTGCAGCGGCGCTTACATCTTCTCGTCGATCACGCCGATCCTGAACTACCAGGTCACCCCGTCCAAGGCGGCAGACTTCGAGGGGGCGGTCGATCCGTTCGATGCCGCCCTCAACGCCCAGCACGTCGTCGGCCTGATCGCCCTCACCGCCAACCAGAGCCTGGCGGCCGACGTGACCGGCAACGGCACCCTCACCTCGTTCGACTCGGCGCAGATCGCCCGGTTCTCCGTCGGCGTGATCACCCAGTTCCCCGTCGCCACGGCGAACGGCAGCGACTGGGCCTTCGTGCCGGTGCCGCAGGTCGAACCGAACCTGACGGTCACCCCTCCCGACCCGGTGCTCAAGAGGCCGGGACGGACCACCTATCAGCCGATCACTGAATCGGCGGAGAATCAGGACTTCCACGCCATCCTGTACGGCGATGTCTCCGGCAACTGGTCCGGCGTCTGCGGCGCCGTCGCCCCGGGCCCCGAATCGCTCGGAAGAACTTCTATTGAGTCGACCTCCCTCGATTCGCTCGCCACGGAGGGCGAGACCTCCCGCCGTGGTAAGCGACCGCAGGGCGGCGTCGTATCGCTCCCCTCCCTGCGCGCCGCGCCCGGCGAGGAGATTCTCGTACCGGTTCGCGTCGAGGGGACCGCCGAGGCGCTCGCCTTCCTCTTCGACCTGCGCTACGACCCGGCGGTCCTCGAACTGCTCGGTACCGAGCCGGGCGCTGACGCCACAACCTTCCAGCTGCAGGCGAACACCGCTGACCCAGGCCGTGCCCGCATGGCGCTGTTCAGCGCCGCGACGCTCGGTGGCGACGGCGAGATCGTCGTCCTTCGCTTCCGGGTGGTCGGCAGCCCGCGCTCCCAGACCTCCCTTTCGCTCGACACCTCCAGGGTGAACGAAGGACGGATCCCGGTGGCGGTCCAGGAGGGGAAGGTGATCGTCAAGCCCGGAAACCGCCGGCGCTAGGGGACGATCAGATGAGGGGAGGGCGCGGGAGTCGTCTGCCCGCCGTATTGACCGCGGCGGCGACCGGGGTGTGCCTGTTCATCTTAATAATGATGAGCACGCCCCCCGCTGCCGCGGCGACCCTCACCCTGCCGCCCGACGCCGGCGCTCCCTCGGGGATGAACACCGTCGTCCTGCTCGACATCGACGCCGCCGCCGGACTGCTCGGCACCGACCTCGTCCTCACCTACGACCCGGCCGTGATCACCGCCGTCGACGTGTCGACGACCGCCCTGTCGTCGCCGCACATCGTGATTCATAACCTGGCACCGGCCGGCATGATCCGGATTTCACTGTACGGCACGCAGCCGTTGAGCGGCTCGGGCGCGCTCCTCGCCCTCACCTTCACCGCCTCCGGCCCCGCCGGCAGCCGGACCTCTCTCGATCTCGTCTCGGCCGACCTCAACGAAGGGAGCATCCCCGCCTCCCTGGTGAACGGTGAATTCTGCGTCGATGGGGCGGCCGCCGAGATCGCGGGACTGAACGCCGCCCACATTCCCGCATCGACAACCGCCCTGTTGTCGTGGATCGGCGACCCGTTCGCCGACTCCTACAATCTGTACCGGGCGACCGTTGCCGACCTCTCCGACCTCGGCTGCCTGCTCTCCGCCATCCCGGCGACCTCGACGAACGATGACGGTCTCACGCCTCTGTTCGGGGGTCTCTTCATCTACATCGTCACCGGCAACACCTGCAGCGGCGAGACCAGCGCCCGGACTGATTCGAGCGGGGTGGAGAGGGTGATTGCGGGGCCTTGTTTGTAGGGCGTAATTGCAGGCACTCGCACAAATCACGCGTCTCGATCGCCTGGCGCGGGAGTAAGATACCGGGAGGAGTCGACCATGCGCATTATTGCCGTTCTGGCTCTATCCGCCGCCCTGGCTTTCGGCCCGGTCTATTCTCAGTGCCTCGACTGCGACGAAGACGGCTTCCTGCCGCCTCTCGACTGCGACGACACGAACGCCTCGGTCTTCCCCGGGGCCCCCGAACAGTGCGATAGCCTCGACAACAACTGCGATGGCGACATCGACATGCGCCCCTGAGCGACCGAGTGCGATACCGGGATTCAGTATTGCTACGATCGGGAGTGGCTTCACTGTTCCGCCCGGCCCTGTTGCGATGCTTACGTGGGCCCCGGCGGCGACTACGAGCACATTTGCCCGGTGGCTGCCGAGTTCGGCTCTCCCAACCAGCAGACACTCTGCATTCTGCCCGGCACCTACTCTGTTCCTTGTGAGGTGAACGCCCATCTAGTCGGGGTCGAGGGCTATACCGCCACGGTGATCGACGGGGATCTGGTCACCCGGCTCGGCTTCCTGTGGGGCCTCTCCGTATACGGCAGGCTCGAGGCGGGTATCAGGGACCAGAGAGGCCCTTCCATCTTCGACTCGTTCGTGATGGGAAGCCTGGTGGTTCACGGCAGCGACGATTCCGGCGGCGCCTTCATCATCGGAAACGAGATACATGGCAACGTGACCGCCAGAGACCGGGTGCTCCTGCGAAGGAACCGGATTATGAACGGAGGCATCCGGGGGACTGGGGATTCGGGAGGACCTCACACGTTCATCGAGAATACGATATCGCTCGCCGGGGTGGCGATTAACCTCGATGGGAATTCTCTCGGAACGCACCTGCTGAGAAACAGAATCGACAACTGTGACACCGGCATCATTTTTAGTCCGTCACACCACGGTCCCCCGCGCCCCGACATCGAGCAGAACGTGATCCGCGACTGCCGAATCGGCATTCAGATGAGCGATGGCATCGGGTTTGGCAGACCCAGCGCGCGCAACAATATCATCGTCAATGCTCGCGACTACGGCATCCTCGTCCCTCACGGGATTACCTACGACATCGCCCAGAACCTGATTATCGGCACCGGGTCGAATCCGAATGCTCCCGACCTCGGCATCGGCATCTCCGCCAGCGGCCAATACGGGCCCGTTCTCATCGGACACAACACGATCGCCGGTAATAAGAACGGGATGAACGTGACCTGGATCACCAACGACCGCCCCGGCCCCGGCGGGGCACTCTCGAGCAACGTCGTCGCCTTTAGCTCGCTGAATGGGGTTGCGCTCGACATTATCGGTGAAGGAATCGTCACGGCGTTCAACAACGACGTCTATGGCAACGACACCGATTGGCTCGCTTACGATGACCCGACCGGCATCGATGGAAACATCTCCGCCGATCCGCTCTTCGTCGATCCGCCCACCGGTCTGTTAGGCCTGCGTCCTGGCTCGCCCTGTATTGACGTAGGGGCTGCGTCTCCGCTCCCGGTCGACATCGCCGGTTCGGCACGCACGGTCGATGGCGACGGGGACGGTACCGCATTGGCCGATATCGGGGCCTACGAGCTTGTTCCGGCCAACCCGCGCGGTGCCGGCTTCTGGAAGCACCAGTGCAGCGAGAAGCCGTTCAGAAGTTTGACCGCGGGTGAGCTCGAACAACTCTTTGCGACGGTCGCCGAATCGTCACCGGCTTTCCCTGAATGCGCCACGATCGGCTGCGCTCTCTTCGTGACGGGTGGACCTCAAAATAAGATGCGCCCCAAGGTCGAAAAGGAGCTTGCCGGTGTCTGGCTGAACGTCGCAACCGGGCATCTCGGCTTTGACACGCCGATCGAGCTCGAATCGATGACCTCCGCCAGGACCGTCGGCTAGGCGATCGAACAGATCGAGACAACCCTCTGCGATTCCGGCGCCTCCCGCTCGGAACTGGAATGGGCCAAGGATCTCGGTGAAGCGATGACTCTGGGCGGAGATGACTTCGACCTGGCGACCACCGTTGCCGCAGCGCGAGTGAAGCCCGGCCAGCTGCACTCCTTCACCATCGGCCTGATCAACATGAGCCCGGGCCCGCGGAACTACGACCTGCGCCTGTCGAGCCGATGGCCCGCCTTCCTGGCCATCATGCAGGTGAACGGCCTCCAGAGCAGCGAGGTCGGACTCATACCGGTTCAGGTGACGGTGCCCCTGTACGCGCCGCTCGGCGAAGTGGCGAGGGTCACCGTCCTGGCGACGGATCGGACGAGCGGTGCACAACTGCGGCGGGAAATCACGATCAGCTATACCGTGAACCTGGGTGCTGAGCCGCGGACACGGCGGATGTTGCCGTCAGAGTAAGGTGTTCGACCCGGGGACCTTCACCTGGGGAAGCTTACGCTCTCAGCTCCACCGAACTGCTCGATGGCGTCATCCATGCGTCCCAGCCTCGCGTACGCCGAGCCGCGGGTCACCTACGCTTCCTGATTGTCGGGGTCGATCCACAGCGCTCTCTCGAGGAGCGGCACCGCCTCGCTCACCCGGTCATTGCGGCCATAGAACGCTCCGAGGTTGGCCATCGACCCACCATGGTCGGGGTTGGCCCGCAGAGCCCGGACCGGCCGTCTCTCGGCGCCATTCGCATCGCCCCGAAGGGTGCACGATGCGGTGCAGACCGGATCGCCGTGACGTGATACAGCCCGCCTTCGACAATCTACTGGGCATTGTCGACGAGGTTTTCCCGATCGACCGGGCGACGGTCGTGCGTGCCAGGGCGATCGTCCTCGAAAGACCCAAACTGTCGGCGAGGGACGCCACTCACATCGCCGTCATGACACGGCAGCAGGTTGTGAAGATCCTCACGCTTGACACCGGCTTCGACGCTGTCCAGGGGATCGAGCGCCTCACGGCGTGAGGGATCTCCCGGTCCGGGGGCAGAACCGCTACAGGTGTTCCTCGAGGCGGGTCAACACCTCCACCATCCGCTCCAGCGTCGCGGCGGAAGGCTGGTGCCCGAAGTTGTGCAGTACCAGTTCCTTGGCGTACAGACGGCCGAGGTAGCGCCGGCGCCGCGAGGCGCTCTGCCGCACCGCCTGGTAGTCCGGGTGGGCCGAATTGATCTCCATCTTTCCATGCGGCGCGTTCCAGCGCGAGCGCCAGGCCTCGCCCGGCGCGTGCACGAAAGCGGGCGGTGGGAAGGCGCGGCGGGGCGCTTCGGATTCGACGATCACCTCCGCTTCGGCCGAGCGCTCGATCGACTCCGCTCTCTCGTCCCGGGCGCGCACCGTGATCGTTCCGCGCGCCGGCCGATCGGCCGATTCCAGAACCGCCTGGCCGCCCGGGTCGACCTCGATCGTGCCCGCCCCCGGGGTGAGCGACCAGCCGTATGCGATCCCTTTCTCGATGACAACTCCCAAGGCGTCCCGCGCCACCGCCCGGATCGCCTTGCGGGCGCCGACCGTCACGCGCACTGTCGCCGGCCGGATCGTCACGCGATCGAGAGGCCCGGTGAACAGCGCCGGTTGCACCTCGGCGTCGTCGACAAGATCGTCGCTTCCTCCGGCGCCATCGGCCTCCGGCTCCTTAGCGCCCGGCTCGCTGCCGGATGCGGGCTCATCGGCGGATCGGCCCTCCGGCTCCGGCCCGCCATCAGCGGCCGGCCCGCCGCCGCCCGGCTTGCCGCTGCCGCCCCCGGCGAACGGACGGCCGTCGGCGCCGAACCAATCGTAATCTCCCGACGGCAGGGTCCGCAGCACGCGCGCGAAGGCCGACTGCAGCTCGCGCACCAGCGACCGGCTGGCCCGGTCGTGGCGCACCTCCTCCTCGAGCCGGATGCGCTCCAGAAGGAGCGGCTCGATCCGGCGGACCGCCTCGACGAAGGCGTGATACGCCGCATCGGGCAGAAACCCCTCGCGTGTCGCCGGCGCCAGCCCGAAGTCGGCGTAGTCGAGCCCCCCTTCCAGCCGGGCCACGTTCCAGGGGGGACGGTCGAACTCGGGCAGCGTCGCGATGTCGCGGCAGACTCTCGTCCCCAGCCGGTAGAGCGCCACCGCCGCGCGCGTCTCCTCCCCCTCGCCGGCGCGCGCCGCGCGCACGTTCTCCTCCGGCGCCAGGTAAAGCTCCACCCGGATCGGCGGACGGTCCCGCACGGCGGCCTGCGTCATCTCCTTGATGCGCGCCCCGCGGAAGGCGGCCGGCCGCACTTCGAGCGTCTTGCGGGGCGGCAACCGGTCCTCCAGGATGATCGTCACACCGGCCCGCCGGATCCGTTCGCGCAACTCCTCGCCGAGGTAGCGCTGCAGCTTCTCCGCCGTCAGGCGAATCTGCACCTCGCGGTGCACGTCGTGAATCGTCAGGTCGACGCCGCTGCCGGTCCGCGCCCCGAGATACCGCCGGCGTTCGTAGGCGCGTGACCGCGCCCGCATCGTCATCAGGTACGGCGGTGCGTCGCCCGACTGCGACACCATCTCCAGCTCGCGGCCGATCGACCAGAAGCCGAGCAGCCCGATGCCAAACTCCCCCTGCACGCCGCGGCGCTGCCGCTCGCCGAGCTTCCGCTTCAGCGAATCGCAGACGTGGGTGGCGACGTAGTCGAAGTCGGGCACCCCCTCCTCGTTCAGCGGGACGCCGCGGCCGTCGTCCGAGATGCGCAACTGGACGCGCCCCCGGCGCCGCGACCGGGTGATCGTCACCCGCGTCGCCCCGGCGTCGAGCGAGTTCTCGACCAGCTCGGCCACCGCCTTCTGCGGATTGGTCTGGGACAGGGCGATGATCTGGATCGCCATCCATTCATCGCCGATCTTGAGGCGGCCGCCGCGACCCCGCCGCGACCGGCCGGGCCGGGGCCGCTTGACGACGCGGGGCGCCCGGCCGTCGTGCGTGCCGCCTGCCTCCTTCACCGTACCCTGCATGTTCAGGCTCGTCTTGAAAGGGTCACGATACTGCGACCTCGCCGCGATCGTCAATCGACCGCCGCAATGACCTTGACAGCACATCGGTCTTGACATATCCTGACTTGTCAAGGCGGTGGCGGATGGCTTCCACGAAGATCAGCTCCAAAGTCGAAAAGTCCGCATGGAGGGACCTGAAGAACCTCGCGCGCGAGTCCCATCAGAGCATCTCGGGACTCCTCACGGAGGCGATTCGCGAATACGTCCTGCGCCGGCGCGTCCGCCCCGCGGTTCTCCGCCACCTCGATTCCTCCATCACCGAGAACGAGGAGCTGGGCCGCCGCCTTGCCGGGTGATCGCGTCCTGCATCTGAGCGTGGACGAGGTGCTCTCGATCCACGAGCGCCTCATCGAGACCTTCGGGGGCCCCCGCGGAGTTCGCGACCCCGGCCTGCTCGAGAGCGCCCTGTTCCGCCCTCGCACCGGCTATTACCGGGACCTCGCGGAGATGGCGACCGCTCTGTTCGAATCACTGCTGATGAACCATCCGTTTATCGACGGTAACAAGCGGGTGGCGTTCTTCGCCACCGACGTTTTCCTGCGCCTGAACGGCTGGAAGCTCCGGGTCGATCCGCAGGAGGCTCATACCTTCCTGATCGCGCTCCTCGACCGGAGGAAGTGTGATTTCGACAACCTGTTGCCCTGGATCCGCGGCGCCCTCGTTCGTCTCCGCAGCCGGTAGCCGCACGCCAGGCGGTGTGTGGCACTCACCCCCGTGAGCCTGGCGTCGTGCGCCGGGCCGGGCAGGGCGATTTGCCTCTACGGGGTCGGGTGATAGGATGGAAAGCCCGGTCAAACTGGCCGGCGTCATTTTGATAGGGAGGGATGGGTATGAGCAAGAGACTGTTTGCGCAACGATGCGCCGCTGTCGCCGTCGCGCTGGTGCTGCTGGCGCCCGCGGCCGGATTGCTGGCGGGCGGGGGGGAGGAAGCCACCGCCGATGTCACCCTCAAGGGGGAGGTGCTCGACATGGCCTGTTATCTGGGCCACGAAGCGAAGGGACCGGAGCACGAGAAATGCGCCCTGAAGTGCGCCAAGTCGGGCCAGCCGATCGGCCTCCTGACCCCGGACGGCAAGGTTTATCTACTCGTCGCCGACCACGCCGATCAGGCCGCCTTCGAGCAGGCGAAGACGTTTGCCGGGCAGCAGGTCACGATCATCGGCTCCGTCGCCGGCCGCGCCGGGATGGAGGCGCTGACCGTCCACCAGGTATCGAAGGGCTGAGACCGGCAGGCTGACCCGGAGGCGTTCCTGACCCGGGCGTGACCACGGCGATGGCGAGAGCCCGAACCGGAGTGTTGGTCCTGATCTTGGCCGTCGCCGGCGCTGCGGCCGCCCGGCCGGCGGTCCGTGCCTGGTGGCGGTGGAAGGAATCGAACCCGGTGCGCCGCGGCGCCGTCCTCGCCGCGCGCTCCGGCTGCCACGCCTGCCACGGCCCGGGCGGCACCCGTGGACTCCCCGACCCGGCGCTCGGCGAAGAGGTGCCGGCCTGGGACGGCGGGGTGCCGATGATGTACGTCAGCGGCCCGGACGAGGTCCGCGAGTACATCCTTGACGGCGTCTCGCGTAAGCGCGCCGCCAGCGCCAGCGCGCGCGCCGGGCGCGACCGGGCCGCCATCCTCATGCCGGCCTACCGCGACCTCCTTGACGATGACCAGGTCGACGATCTCGTCGCCTACTTCATGGCCGCGTCGCGCCTGGAATCGATCCCGGACCCCGCGGCCTCCCGCGGGCGCAACCTTGTGGCGCGGCATCGCTGCGACGCCTGCCACGGCGCCGGCGGCGCCGGCGGCATTCCCAATCCCGGCTCGCTGACCGGCGATGTCCCGGGCTGGCTGGGCGACGAATTCGCCGAGTTGGTCCGCGACGAGGATGAGCTGCGCCACTGGATCCTCGACGGCGGCATCGAGCGCCTCGGGCGCGATCGGATGGCGCGTTACTTCCTGTCGCGCCAGCGCCTGCAGATGCCCGCCTACCGGAACACGCTCACCGCCGAGGACATCGATGCCGTCGTGGCCTACATTCGGTGGCTGCGGGGGCATGCGCCGTAACCGGCTCCCGCGGTCAGGCGCGGAGAGTCATGTTCGATCTCCCCGGCAATCCAGGCGTGTTGGCCCCGGCGCATCACCCGGGTGAAGAGGGAGTAGAATGCAGCTATGTCTCTCTTCGAACCGTTGTTCAAGGCGCTGGACGAGGCCGGCGTCCGCTATGTCGTGGTGGGCGGTCTGGCCGTCGTGCTGCACGGTCATGCGCGTATGACCGTCGACGTCGACCTGGTCGTGGACCTCGATGAGGATCAAGCTCGCAGGACCATCGATGCACTGGTCGGCATCGGCCTATGCCCGCGGGTTCCGGTCAATCCGAGCGACTTCGCCGACCGCTCGGTCCGCGAGCGCTGGATCCGCGAGCGCGGGATGCAGGTATTCTCCATGCACGACCCTTCGAATCCGCTGCGGGCCGTCGACCTTTTCGTCGATCATCCGATCCCGTTCGAAGAGCTGTGGTCGCGGGCCAATGAATTTGAGCTCCAGGAGACGAGCGTGCGGGTTGCCTCGATCCCGGATTTGATCCACATGAAGCGTCTGGCTGGCCGGCCGCAGGATCGAACTGACATCGAACAACTCGAGTCCATTCTGGAGGCGAGAACGAAGGGTAAGGATGACTGAGCGCACTGGTGCTGACGATCGTTGGGACGCGACCTGGGAAGGAGCGCGGAAGCAGCTTCTGGAGTCAACTCTGGCAGCCACCCCGGCGCAGAGACTGGCGTGGCTGGAAGAGATGCTGGAGCTGGCCCATCGTGCCGGCGCTATCGGGAAGCGCCCGGACCGGCAGAAGAGCTGATCCCTTCAATCCGGGTAGAATGCGCGAGACGGGAGGACGACCCCTGGCCACAGACGCGAAGGATCCGGTCGTCTGGGAAGCGGAATTCAATCCGCAGGTCCGGACCTACTGGTTGCTGGGCGGGGCGCTGGTTCTCGCCGTCACCGTGGTCGGCATTCTGCTCCTACCGGTGTGGTTCTTCGTCGGGACCGCCATCACCGAACGCTATCTTCGCAGGATGAGATGCACGCTGACCGAGAAGTCTCTGGCGATCGGCAAGGGCATCTGGTTCCGGGTGGAGAAGACGATTCCGCTCGACAAGATCACCGACGTTGGACTCGTGCAGGGCCCCCTCATGCGTTACTTCGATCTCGAAGCGTTGTCGGTGGAGACCGCCGGACAGTCTTCCGAGGGTGCCCTCGTGAAGCTGGTCGGGGTCGTCGACACACGGCGTTTCCGCGACGCTGTTTTACGGCAGAAGGAACTGCTCACCGCCGCGCGCACCGGTGAGGCGGGCGGCGCGACCGGCACTCCCGCGGCACAGCCTCTCCCATCCGCAGCGTTGCTGGTCGATATCCGCGACACCCTGCGGCGGATCGAGCTCCGGCTGCCGGGCGACGATCGTTCCTGACGCCGCGGTGGCGATCAGATATCCGCTGCCTGGCGAGGTCTCCGAACTCCTCACTCTTCTTCGAGACGCTCAGCCTCACAAGAGAGCCATGCCGTAAAGGACCAGGAAAACTATCCCATCGGAAAAGTTGTGCGAAATGAACGGGCCCAGAAGGCTTCCGGTTCGGTGAAACACCATTGCGTAATACAGACCCATCACATAGCAGTACGCTTCCAGGGTCAAGATCGTTTCATGACTTCCTATTCGCCAGGAACCTTGAACCCCAGTGTAAGGACGTATGGACTAGTTAGGGAACTGTCCCTGGGAGGTTCATGATGAACTCAAGACTACTTATTCTCGTAGCTCTTCTTGCCGGCTGTGCCTGCAACACCAACGCCAATGACCCGGTCGTATCGACCGCGGAATACAGGGTGGAGGACGTGACCTACTCTGGTGGGGACATCACGCTATCGGGCATCCTGTGGCTCCCAAAGAATCCCGGACCCCACCCCGCCCTGGTCGTTGTCGATGGCTCCGGCAAGACCCGGGCGGAAAGGCTGAAGACCTCGATCGAGGTATTCGTCGATCTGGGATTCGCCTGCCTGTCCTACGACAAGCGCGGTGTTGGCGATTCCGGGGGGAAATTCCTCGGAGGTCTGGACATCGACATTCCGCAGCTGGGGAGCGATGCCGTGGCGGGCGTGAGTTTTCTGAAGACCAGGGCTGAAGTCGACAGTGCTCAGATCGGGCTCCTGGGATTCAGCCAGGCCGGCTGGATCATTCCGGTCGCGGCAGCGGAGTCCGAAGATGTCTCCTTCACCGTTATTTTCTCGGGCGCCACGGTCACCCTCGGCGAGGAAAACCATTACAGCCAGCTCACCGGTGATGATCCGTTCTGGAAGTACATCTACTCGAATCTCTCCCGTCACGAGATCTCAAGGAGACTGGCCAAGCAGGGGCCGTCGCTATTCGACCCCAGCCCCTACCTGGAGAGGATGACCGTTCCCGGTCTATGGCTCTACGGCGAGGCGGATAGAAGCCAGCCAACGCGCGAAAGCGTCAAGATCCTGGATCGCCTCATCCAATATCACAACAAGGACTTCACCTACAGGGTGTTC
>CBDUYA010000041.1:0-13357 GCA_965371335.1 uncultured bacterium
CAAGCTCTGAGGTCCCGGCCACCATTCGCATGACCGGTTGCTCGTCATCGGCCCGCTCCGGTTGGAGCGGCCCTTTTTGCTGGCCGGTTCACTGCCCGTTGTCCGGGGCAGTTGACAGCCGGGCGAGCGCGCAGTAAATAGGGTGTCACCGGGGTCGTGATCCGGGCTGCTCCACACGATCTGTTCCTGCGGATGTGAGGAGAAGTGGTCAAGACCCGTACTCGGAACCGACGCATCTCAAGAAGGCAACTCGAGCGAATCTGTCGTCTCCCGGCGGAGGTCGCCAGGCTCGGGAGGGAGGATGCTATTCTCAGAACCGTCGTCGACACGACCGTCGATGTGGTCGGGGTAGACTCGGCTCATCTGGCTCTGGTTGACGATCGGGAGCGCGCTCTCTACGGCGTGATGAGTTCGGGGACGCATCCTGAAGGCGCGCCGCACATCGAATTGCATCTATCGCAGGCGGCAGCCGCACAGGAGGCTCTGCATCTCCGCAAGACGATCCACATCGACGATGCCCGCAGCGATCCGCGTGTGAATCCCAAGGCACGGGACCTGCTTTCCGTTGCCAGCGTCGCTTACCTGCCCTTGCTGAGCGGGGCCGAGAGCTTCGGGCTTCTGATCCTGATATCGGGCCGTCGCCGGGTCTGGAGGAAGGACGAACTGCTGCTGGCGCGTTACGCCGCCGACGTGGCCTCGGTGGCGCTGGAGAATTCCCGCCTGCTCACGCGCCTGGCGGAAAGCGAGGAGAGGTTCAGCAGTCTGGTCGCTCACCTTCCCGCAATCATCTATACGCGTGACGTGGCGCCGCCGTTCCGCACCCACTCGATCAGTCCGGTGGTGGAATCGATGCTCGGCTATTCACCGCAGGAGTGGGAGCAGGATGCCGATCTCTTCATGAAGCTCGTGCACCCCGATGACATCGAACAGGTCATCGCGGTCGGGAAACGTGCGGTGGAGGGTCACGGCTTCGCGACCAGCGAGTACCGCATGCTCGACCGGCGGGGAGAGACCCGCTGGTTCCGGGACGAGGCCGTCCTGGTGCGCGATCCCGCCGGCCAGCCGGTTGCGTGGCGGGGCGTCGCCATCGATATCACCGCCAGCCGGATCCCGGCCGCGAGCGCAAGCGGCAGGTCGAGGGGACGGGGTCGTCTGGCGCTTCTGCCTCCCACGGACGGCCTGCAGGTCTGAGACCGCTCTTGCGCGTCTCATTGACCTCGGGATACGCTCCCGCGTCATGAGCTTCCTCTGGATCGCATTCATCCTGGGGATCGTCGAGGGGGTCACCGAGTTCCTTCCGGTCTCCTCCACCGGTCACCTGATCGTCGTCGGACACCTGCTTGGATTCGACGGCCCGAAGGCGGCCACCTTCGAAGTCATTATTCAGTTCGGCGCGATCCTGGCGGTCGTGGTGGTGGAGCGCCGGGTTTTTATCGGTCTCCTGACCGGAGGCCGGCCGGGTGGATTCAGCGGGCTTCGCGGCTGCGCCCTGCTGGCCATCACGGCCCTGCCGGTGCTGATCGTCGGATTTCTGCTGCGCGAGTGGATCCAATCGGCCCTGTTCCGGCCGCTTCCGGTCGCTCTCGCGCTGCTCAGCGGCGGGATCGGCATTCTCGTCGTGGAGCGCTCCCGGACGATGTCGAGGATCGACTCGATCGACGCGATCGGCTACCGGGAGGCGTGCTGGATTGGTCTTGCGCAGTGCCTGGCGCTGTGGCCGGGAATGTCCCGGGCCGCCGCCACCATCCTCGGCGGGTTGCTCATCGGCCTGGACCGGCGGACCGCCGCGATCTACTCATTTCTGGCGGCCGTCCCGGTCTTGACGGCCGTGACCGGATACAAACTCCTCAAGGGCTTCGATCAATTCCAGTCGACGGACTGGCTGCCGCTCGGCATCGGCCTGATCGTGTCGTTCCTTGCCGCCTGGGCGGCTGTCCGCACCTTCGTCGCCCTGCTCGGCCGCTTTACCCTGCGCCCCTTCGCCTGGTACCGCATCGCTGTGGCACCGGTCATCTACGTGCTCTTCAGGTGAGCCTGGCGCGCCCCACAGGAGAAACGGTTGCGCCTCGCGCCGGTCTGATCGACGTGGTAGGATGCGAAACCGGGGAGAAACAGCGTGTCAGGGCAGATTGAGAAGAGGCAACATCATCGCTTTATGGCGCTCCTGGAGATCCGGATCCTCTCCGATTCTTCCGCAGCGCAGGGCGATCTGAGGCTGATGACGCTCGACGTCGCGCTCGGAGGAGCGCGCTGCGCCAGTAACCGGGAGTTGCCCGAAGGAACCTCCCTTCATCTCGTGCTGACGATCGAGGGCGGGGGGCTCAGTTCGCCCCTACCGATCGATCTCGATGCAAAGGTCCTCAGGTGCTGGGAAACTCCCGGCCCTGACCCCTCGCGCTCCTACGAAGCGGCCCTCCAGTTCGTCCGTGTCGACCCTCAGGACAGAAAGCGACTGCAGAGCTACCTCAACAGCCTCTAGCTTGGATTTCTACCCAAGATTCGTCGCCAGACCACCGATGCGTCCGGCACGCGTGCCGCGCTTCAGGCGTCGATTGCCTTCAGGAATGCGGCGTTCGCCGGGTACTTGGAGAGCTTCTCGATTAGCATGAACATCGCATCACGGGGCTTCATCTCGAACAGGACGCGCCGCAGCTTGTGGATTCGAGGTAGATCCTCTTTGGAGAAGAGCTTCTCCTCCTTCCGCGTGCCGGAGCGGGCGATGTCCACGGCAGGATAGATGCGCTGCTCGAACAGGGCCCGATCGAGGACCAGTTCCATGTTGCCGGTTCCCTTGAACTCCTGGAAGATGACGTCGTCCATTCTCGAGCCGGTGTCGATCAGCGCTGTGGCGATGACCGTGAGGCTTCCCCCTTCCTCGGCCTTGCGGGCGGCGCCGAAGAGGCGGCGGGGCTCCTCCATGGTGCGGGCATCGAGACCGCCGCTCAGGGTCCGTCCCGTGCCGGGAGAGGCTGTATTGTGGGCCCGCGCCAGGCGGGTGAGGGAGTCGAGCAGGATAACGACGTCCCGCCCCACCTCGACGAAGCGCCGGGCGCGTTCCAGCACAATCCGGGCAACCGACACGTGCTGGCGGGCCAGGTCATCCGAAGAGGAGGCGATGACCTCACCGTGAACACTCCGCTTCATGTCGGTGACCTCCTCCGGCCGTTCGTCGACCAGCAGGACCATGAGATGGATCTCCGGATGATTGTGGCTGATGGCGGCGGCGATTTTCTGCAACAGGGTCGTCTTGCCGGCGCGGGGAGGGGCGACGATGAGACACCTCTGTCCTTTGCCGATCGGGGTGAGAAGGTCGATGACCCGGGTCGAGATTTCCCCGGGGTCGGTCTCCAGACGGATCTGTTCGAAGGGATCGATGGAGGTCAGCGTGGAGAATGGACGCCGACGCGAGAATTCGTCGGGCGGCAGACCGTTCACGGAGCGGACCTCCAGCAGCCGGGGTGAACCGGCTCCCGCGCCCCGTGAACCATGGCGGGCGCCCCACCGACCGGCTCCCCGGTTTTCCGACTGACGGCCGGCGCGGGACGACCCGAAGGATCCGCCTCGCGCGGCCCCTCCGGATCCCCCACCCGGAGAAGCCAGGCCTTCGATTTCGCATCCTTCTATATTGGGCCCGTTGCGGCCGGGGATCTCGCTGTTGAACGGCGCGACGATGTCGCGCGGGACGTAAACGTCATCCGCCGACTCGCGGAAATTGAATTGCGGTTGGCGGAGGAACCCGCCCCCCTCACCGACAAGCTCGAGAACCCCGCGCGCCTCGATCCGCTCGCTGGAGAGTGGAGGCGCTCCTCCCGGCCGGTCAGGGGCATCCCCGTGCGGGGTCGTGACGGAGCCTTCCGTCCGGGGCGCTCCGTCCCGGCCCTGGCCGCCACGTCCCTGGCGGTTGCGGCCGCGGCGACGACCGCCGCCGCGCCATCCCCGGCCGCGACGGCGCGAGCGTCCGCCGCGATCCCTGGAATCGTCCGACTCTCCAGCGCCGTGCTGCTTGTGCCGCTGGCTGTCGTCAGTGCTCTGGCGATCGGATGGTGGAGATGAGGAGGAGTGCCGTACATTCCGCCGGTTCATGCCTCGGCGCCTCTGCTCAGGTCCATCCGCTCCGGCACCGGATGACCGGCTGTGCTTCGATCGATGGTCGTCAGTCAAGGGTAAAGGCCGTTCCAAAAAGGGCGAGAGGGGCTGTCGCCGTATGGTGTGACCTGTAAAAGGTAGCCTGAACGCCCGCTCGTGGTCAAGACGGGGATCAAAATGGGCGAAACTGGCATCCTGATCGGTCTCGCACCTATATTGGCGCCTATGAGGGCGATGCGCAGGATGAGACGGTGGCGGATCGATGAGTCGGAGGTCGAGACGGCCGGCAGCGATCATCCGCTATGCTCGATCGCGAGTCGTGAAGCGCGCGGTTCGAAGATCGATCGACGATCGATCGTCCTTGCGACTGACACGCGATCGGTTTCTATGCGATCGATGGTGGCCGATCCGGATCGATCAGAGAAGAATTTTTTTTCACATTGCCGTTGCGATGTATTGACACGTGATGATCCTCATGCTATAGATTCCGTCGACATGGTTGCTCGGATCGTCAAGCACGATCATCCGAACAGATGTCCTACCCAATTCGATCCCCTTTTCGAATCGAAAGGGAAGCGGTCGCCGTCCTTCTTTTTTTCATTTCAAACTCGAAGCGCTGTTCTTCGCGCGGTCACGTCGTGTAACTCCCTGCGATGATCGACAGCCGGTTTGCAACCGGCTTCCGACTTGAACTTGTCGATTCCCGGTCAGACGACGAGCGCTGCATCCAGGTTCCGGGAATGCTGGACTGAACGCCACGATGGAAAGGAGGTGAGGGGCCATAGCTAAGAAGAAGAAGAAAGCCGCCAAGAAGAAGGGGAAGAAGAAGGGGAAGAAGAAATAAATTCCCTTTCTGAGTAACGCGCTTAGGGAGGGGAATCTGATCGCCTCCCAGTTACCAGGGGGCGGCGCGCCCGTCGAAGATGAGCGTGCCGCCCCAGCGCGCCTTGGGGTGCCTGCCCGATACCCGCCACCGAGTGCCCCGTACCCGGACACATGTCACATTCGACCGCCGCTGCATCCCGGCTCGCGGTGTTGCTCGTCGGTTGAATATCCCCGATATTCGCCCTCGCACCGCCGCCTGCTTTGACACGCCGTGTCGCCTCTGCAAGAATTGGCGCCCCTCTGGGAGGATTGACATGAATTCGTCAGGCACCTGGAAGAGCGGCGAACTGGTCAGGATCGGCGGGACTTACGAATGCCGGACCTGCAGGCTGGAAGGCCGCGAAACGATGAAGGATCTTTGCGGCGGAAGCGTCCTGCCGATGTGCGAGAACTGCGCCCGGAAGGACGCCACCTGGAAGCTTATCCGGAAGATGGAGTCGGACGCCGCCGCGGGGTAGCGCCTTCTCCCGCGGCCTGCCGTTCCCGCCCCGCCCGCTGCCGGGCCCGTTTCTCCGCGGCAAGTTTCAGGCGCTCCGCGATCGATGTCTCATACCCGCTCGGCCGCGGTTCGTAGTAACGCCGGTTCCTGAGCCTGTCTGGCAGGCAGTCAAGATCGGCGGTGCCATCCTCGTCGTCGTGGGCGTACCGATACCCCCGTCCATAGCCGAGCTGTCTCATCAGCCGGGTCGGTGCGTTGCGAAGGGCCATCGGCACCGGGTCGACACGGCCCTGGTTCAGGTCGTCGACCACTCTCCCGTAGGCCGCATACACCGCGTTGCTCTTCGGAGCGGCGGCGAGGTAGGCGGCTGACTGGGCGAGAGCGAGGGCGCCTTCCGGCATGCCGAGAACGCTGAAAGCCTCCCTGGCCGCGAGGGCGATCCCGAGGGCCTGGGGATCGGCGTTGCCGATATCTTCGCTGGCGAAGCGGATCATGCGGCGCGCCGCGTACAAAGGATCTTCCCCCGATTCCAGCAGGCGGACCAGCCAGTAGAGGGCGGCGTCGGCATCGCTGTTGCGGAGCGATTTGTGCAGCGCCGAGATCAGGTTGAAGTGCTGCTCGCCGGCCTTGTCATAGAGAAGCGGCGCTCGTTGCAGCGCCCGATCAATGGCCTTCCGCACGACGGATCGGCGCCCTTGCGAGTCGGGTCGCACGGAGGTCGCGAGCAGATCGAGCACATTGAGCGCGCGCCGCGCGTCTCCACCCGACCGAGAGGCGAGGTAGGTGAGTTCGTCATCGGCGATGACCAGACCGGAGTTGGGGAGACCACGGGGGTCGACGAGAGCGCGCCTCAGCAGAACGACGATATCGGTGTCCGCCAGAGGAGCAAGCACATAGACTGCGCAGCGGGAGAGGAGCGCGGCGTTGACCTCGAACGACGGGTTCTCGGTCGTCGCCCCGACCAGAATGATCGTGCCATTCTCGACGTGAGGCAGGAAGGCGTCCTGTTGCGCCTTGTTGAAGCGGTGGATTTCGTCGATGAACAGGAGGGTCCCCCTGCCATCCATCTGCCGGTATCGACGCGCCCCGTTCATGACCTCGCGGATCTCGCGGATCCCCGAGAGAACGGCGGAAAATGCGACGAACCGGGATCGCGTCAGCCGGGCGATCAGGCGGGCCAGGCTCGTTTTGCCCGATCCCGGCGGCCCCCAGAGAATCATCGAGTGGAGTCGATCGTGCGCGATGGCGTCGCGCAGGGGGCCGCCTTCACCGAGCAGTTCACCCTGCCCGACGATCTCCTCCGTGCTGAGCGGCCTCATCCTTTCGGCCAGGGGAACGTCGCCGGAAGACTCGATGTGGTCCACCTCCCGGTCCGATGAAAAGAGATCCATGGCCGGATGCTACGCCCGGCGGGGAGCGGGGGTCAAATTAACTCTACCCGGCGTTCTTCTGCAGCGGTGTGATGTCGTGCGGGCGATCCGGGTTCTTCCTGTCGGAGAGGCAATGGCCAAAGCGGTTCATGTCGCCGATTCGCTCCCCTGCGATGCTGGAGACCACCGCGTCGTAGATGGCCAGGGCGGCTGACAGCGGTCGCGCCGTGTGCGCCTCGAGCGACTCGGAAGTGAGGCCAGGGCCAGCGTCCCTCGGCTCATCGGATTCGAGGGATTCCCTGGTCTTCAACGCGGTGATGGCAGCCTGGAGTATATTGAGTGAGCCAGCGAGGATGCGACGGTCTTCGGGCTGCAGCGACTGGAGCTGGTAGGCGAGTTCGTAGACCTCCGCCGCCAGTCGATCGATTTGCGTCGAGCCGTTCTCCCAGTGACGCCCGGTCAGGATCCATTCGATCGATGTGTTGCCAATGCGGGCGATCTCGAGGAGCCGTTTGACCTCGGGAAGAATGCCGTTCTCGTACTTGTGAATCGCCGGCTGAGTTGCTCCCAGCATCTCGGCCATCTGCCACTGTCTCAGCCCCTTGCCCTTCCTCAGGAACTTGATACGCGCACCGATGACTGCCTTATCGAGTGGTTCCACCTTGCTCCCCGCTCTCCCCCTCGGGATTGATAGGTAATTAACCCTAATACTGTTCCGGCATACAGAATATATCGGAACAATCGGATTATACCGGTGGCAGGCAGCGCGGGCAACCGTTTAGATAAGTAATCGTAATAAATTTATCGCATGGCCCAATTCGTCAGGGGCCGAATCCAGTGCCTGGACCTCGATCACGATTAGGTAATTGACCTTAATTCCGAGTCGCCACCTGGATTGTCCCCTCGGCCGATCCGGGGTCCGGGCGCGAGGCCGGAACGCTCTCCTTCTGCCAGGACAGGCCGAAAAACAGGCCGACATCGGTCGTGTTCTGCCCGCCGGAGAGGTTTTCGATCAACCCCCACTCCAGCGAGGGGCCGCGCTGCGGAAGGTGGCGCAGGCCGATGGTTATCTCGGTTGCCGTGGTGCCGAGGTCGCCTCCGGCCCGGTGGGGGAAGGCTCCGCTCGAGCGGAGCACCTGGGCGATGAGAACCCGCCGCGGCGTCCAGGCGAAGGCGTAGGATCCAACCAGGCTGCACAGGTCTTCCATCGGCAGGCCGGGAGCAAGCGCCCAGTCGCCGACGAAGGTGTAGGCATACCCGAGGTGCACGGTCGAGCGCCCGAACCATCGCGACAGTTGAACTCCGAGGCCGTAGTCCGAGTGGCCGCTCCCCTCGAGCCGTTCGGCATCGCCGGTCGGCAGCTTCAGGCTGAAGCCGGCGCTGATCGCCAGCCTCCGCTCAGTTGCTTCGAGCAGGGCGGACCGTACGGAGAGCACGATGTCGCCGAGCCCCATGCCGCCGGGCGAGCCTTCGATGAAGACCGACTCTCCGTCCCCGACATATCCACCGACGTATCGGTACTGGGCAAACGAAGATCGCCCGCCGTCGGGGAATCCGAAGCGTTCGTGATAGCTGTCGATCGTCCCGTCAAATCGCCCCGTGCTGTGCAGCAGAAGCGGGATCTCGACATCGAGCTCAAGGCGGGGACCAACACCGACGGCCCCTTCGAGCACCATCCGCATTGTCTCTCCATCGATGAAATAGGACGTCCCTCCCTCCGACAGGGCGGCGACATTCGCCAGGATCGGCTCAGTGACGATGCCGCCGAGGGTGGAGAAATCATCCTCAGCGAACAGGGATTGCAGTGCGTCGTCCCCGACCAGGGTGTTCTCGTGGCTGAGGGTAAACGAGAGGCGAACATCGCGAGGAGCGAGCAGGCGGGCGGAGCGGGGGGTCTGATCGAGAAACAGGAGGTTAAAAGGGAGCTGGTTGCGTTTGGCGAACGGGTGATCCCGTGTTGCGGTCTGCGCGGAGACGGGCACGCAGAGGCAGGCTGACAGGAGCGCGGCCACCGCTGCCTCCAGGAGCCTGTCCGGGCATTGTGTCGGGCCGGATGGAATACCCGGAGAGGCTCCCGGTCCGGATACCCTCGAACTTGCTTTTTCAGCTTCCGTCGTCATTCGCAGCGAGATCCAGGAGCCGGGAGATCTCCTTCTCCTTGTCCAGCAGCGAGACTCCCGTATGGACCACCTCGCCGTCGGGGCCGATCAGGATCGAATAGGGTATGCCGGCTGCAGCGGCCCCATAAAGCGTCGTAATCGGTCCGGCCGGACCGCCGTCGTGAACCTGGTACCCTGGCAGGTGGTGGTTGTAGACAAATGCTTCGAAGGCGTCCCGATCCTCGTCGAGGCTGACTCCGACGATGGTGAGCTGCTCGCCGAACTGGTCCGCGAACCGCCGCAGGGTGATGGCTGAGTCACGGCACGGCGGGCACCAGCTTGCCCAGAAATCGAGCAGAAGAGGCAGCCCGCGCAGGTCGTCGAGGCGAACGTGACGACCCCGCAGATCGGTTGCCGTGAACGAGGGGGCCGGATCTCCCACCCGCGGAGGCATGGGCGGAAGCGTCCGCGCAGGCGGGGCGTCGAGAAGAGCGCGGAGCAGGTGGACCCCAAACGTTTGACCTCCGCGGCCGATGATCAGCCGGATGTCACCTTTGGTGTCGCCCGCGACGAGCTCGCCGACCGCGGTAGGGGAGAGGTCTTCGAGGTCAATCAGGTTGACGGCGTTGATGGCCAGAAGAACATCGCCCTTGAGCAGTCCGGCAGCGGCCGCCGCTGTCCCGGGAAGGAGATCGACGATCACGATACGACCATGCTGCTCCGCGAGCAGCATGCCGCCAGGCGCGCGTGGATCGCCGGCGTGGCGCAGGGAAGTGTCGATGTCCGCGGGCGGTATGGGGGCGACGGTGGTCAGGACGGCAAAGATGACGGCGAGGAACGGAGCGCTCGGCGACATAGGCCGGCATGGTAACACGCACCTCCGGGGGATGATCGGGGTTCCACCGCGTCGGGCCGCGTCAGCGGGGATGCAGGCGAGGTCCTTCCTGGTGACCGGCTGGAGGCGAAGCGACATCGGCCGGGTCATCGCCGTCGGCGCGGTCGATCGCAACCTTGACCGAACGCAGGCAGATATCGAGGAGTCGGGCGTTCAGGCGAACCCGATCGCAATGGCGTTGCCAGAGAAGACGCGAGGGTCGGAACCGGGCCTGCAACTCCCAGGTCAGTTTCGAGGTCCCGGGACCGTTCGGCTGCAGAGTGAGCCTGGCGGCGTGGCCGCGGAGCCCATAGTGCGTGTGCAATGAATCACGAAGCAAGCGGACGACGATTTCTCTTTCCGGCTCGACCCGGACGAGTTTCACATCGACCCAGTAGTCGGAGCCTGCCCAGGTTCCCATCGTGCGCCACACCGACCCGCTGCTGTGGGGAGCGCCGCTCACGAAACTGTGCCGGCTGAAGGCGCCCAGGGTGCGCCCCCTGCCATGCTCCGCCAGGAGCCCCGGGAAGTCCTGAATGCGAGGCCAGACGAGGGGGGCAGGCGCATGGAGAAGGATGGACCGGCGCAGCGAAAGCGTGCGACGGGTCACCATCAGGACCAGCAGCACGAGAACTGTGGCGAGTAGCGCCACGAGCAGCGTGGTCATATCTCCACCCTATCCCCGGGAACAGGCCCCCGCGGGTTGCGCGGAGGCGACCCGGAACAATGACGTCTGCGGCGAACTGAACAAGAGGATCAGGCAACTGAGTGCGAATGTAACATATTTTGTCGAGGTTTGGAACACGGTAACTGCATGATCGCGGCTCGCGTCAGTAGCTGTGAGGCTATAATACATAAAGGATGTCGCGAAATGGCCCCGCTGCCCCGCTGTCCCGCACTCTGGCCCATCTGACCAGCGAAGGCCGGCTGTACGAAAAGCTGCCTGAACAGGCGGTCCGTTGCCACGCCTGTGGTCACAAGTGCTTTATTCCCAAGGGGAGCCAGGGCATCTGCAAGGTCCGTTTCAACGCGGAGGGCCGGCTCCGTGTTCCCTGGGGCTACGTGGGCGCCCTGCAATGCGACCCGATCGAGAAAAAGCCATTTTTCCACGCCCTGCCCGGATCTCAGGCGCTCTCCTTCGGGATGCTGGGGTGTGATTACCACTGTGGCTACTGTCAGAACTGGTTGACGTCACAGGCGATTCGCGATCCGAGGGCGGTCTCCGCGCCGGAGAGGATGGCCGAGGAGGATCTCGTCGACATCGCCCTGCGGCACCATGCCCCGATCATGACATCGACCTATAACGAGCCGCTGATCACTGCGGAGTGGGCGGTCGCGGTATTCCGGGCCGCTCATCAGCACGGTCTGATCGGCGCCTTCGTCAGCAACGGCAATGGAACCGAAGAGGTCATCGATTTCATCCGCCCCTACGTCAAATTGTTCAAGGTCGATCTGAAATCGTTCCGCGATCGCGCCTACCGCAGCCTGGGTGGGACTCTGGAAAGGGTGCTCGACACGATCGCAATCCTGCACCGCAAGGGTCTGTGGGTCGAGATCGTCACCCTCGTCGTGCCGGGATTCAATGATTCGCGCGACGAACTGCGCGACATGGCGCGTTACATCGCCGGCGTATCGGCCGATATCCCCTGGCACGTGACCGCCTTCCATAAGGACTACAGGATGACCGAGCCGGACGACACGACGGCTGACCTTCTGATACGGTCGGCCGCCATCGGGCGGGAGGAGGGCCTGCGTTTCGTCTATGCGGGCAACTTGCCGGGACGCGTCGGAGACCTGGAAAACACCCGCTGCCCTACGTGCGAGATGACCCTGATCGCCCGTTCCGGTTATCGCATCCTCGACGACCGCATCAGCCCGCGTGGCACCTGCCCCGGGTGCGACACGACGATCCCCGGCCTGTGGCACGGGGGCGCGTTCCACCTTGCCTCGACGCCACCTCAATCCACGTCCCATGCAGTCTAGCCACATCGTCACTCAACTTTGACGACTGGCTCCTGGCGCGAATTCGTGAACGGCCGGCCGGTACTTTGCCGGACGGTGGCGACGAGCCTTTCCATGAAGCATTCGGGATCGTCCGGACTGATCACGATGTTCCGGATCAGCCCGCGCCTGCGCCTGATGGTGACGGCATTCCAGAACCGGGGCCCCGACCAGTTCTCGTGCAGCAAAGCTCCGCGGCGGTGAACCTCGACGATGTCGGCGAGGGGAATACGGCGCGCCACTCTGCCGAGCGTGAGAACCTCGATTGCGTCGGGCGTGATGCGGTAGCGGATCGTGCCGATCAGGGCCGCGAAGGTGAACAGCACGCCGGCAATCAGCATTGCCTGGAGGATGGCGATTCCGCTCACGTGGTTCCTGCTCCGTCGGTCGAAAGTCGGCGGACGGCGGGGCGGGACGGGCGGAACATCGGAAAAATCAGGCGACGAGATTGTAGAGCGTATCGCGCTGGCGAGGTTGGTACCCGGCCTCGCGCACCAGTCGCTCGATCTCCGTCCGGGTGGTGCATCCGTGGGCTCCGGCGGCGCGCACCACGTTCTCCTCGATCATGGTGCTCCCCATGTCGTTGGCGCCGAACTTCAGCGCCACCTGGCCGATTTCCTTTCCCTGCGTGACCCATGATGACTGGATATTGGGAATATTGTCCAGGTAGATGCGGGCGATCGCCTGCGTCCTCAGATAGTCCCAGCTGCTGACCTCGGTGCCGCCCAGCTCAGTGTTCTCGGTCTTGTAAGTCCAGGCGATGAACGCGGTAAAGCCGCGCGCCCCGGCGGCGCGACTGCGATCCTGGAGTGTGCGGATCCGGTCCAGGTGCGCGATGCGATCTGCGAAGCTCTCGACGTGGCCGAACATCATGGTGGCGGTCGTCGGAATGCCGAGCCGATGCGCCATTTCCATCACGGCGAGCCAGTCGTCCGATTTCGTCTTCAGGGGAGAGATCCGGCGGCGCACCTCATCGACCAGAATCTCCCCGCCGCCGCCCGGAATGCTGCGCAGGCCGGCCTCCTTGAGCCGGCGCAGGACTTCCTCGATGCCGATGTCCGAAACGCGGGCGATATGCTCGATCTCGGAAGGGGAGAACGCATGAACGTGAAGCTGCGGGTACCGGTCACGGAAAGATCGCAGCAGATCTTCATACCACTCAATCGGCAGATCCGGATGATGGCCGCCCTGCATCAGGATACCGGTCCCGCCCAGGGAGAGGGTCTCCTCGATCTTTTCGTAGAGGGACTCCCGGGAGTGCAGATAACCCTCCGGGTGACCCGGGTCCCGGTAAAAGGCGCAGAACGAGCACCGGGCAACGCAAATGTTGGTGTAGTTGATGTTTCGGTCGACGATGTAGGTGACGATCGGATCGGGGTGATGCCTGCGCCGCACACAGTCGGCAGCCAACGCCAGGTCGAGCAGCTCGGCGTCCTGCAGGAGGGTCAGGGCCGCGGAAGCATCGATCCTCTCTCCATCGACCACCCGCTGCAGGATCGGTTCGAGCGCCAGGTTGCGGTGCGCGGTGTCCGGCTTCATGGATCGATCTCCACGGAAGGGCGGGAATCCTCCGGCGGGCGGGCCAGAAACCGGATCGGCCGAT
>CBDUYA010000042.1:0-13268 GCA_965371335.1 uncultured bacterium
CAGGGTGATCAGCCCGCCGGAGGAGCTGAGTGTCTGGTCGGCGACTCTCGGCGCTATCTTCGTCATTCCGACCGACGGGCTGCCGCAGGAGGTCAACTGGGAGTGGGATCTGTTCGCGCCGAAGATCCCGGTCGTCCCCGGCGCCGCCACCGACGAGGCGGGGCCGTTGCGCTTCATCCTCCGGCAGGACGACAACGTCCTCTGGTGGAAGAACTTTCTCAAGAACCCGACCATCCCGACTCTGGTCGATCTCGAGGAGCCGCCGCCGATCTACATGCGCGCCCTCGCTCCCGCAGGCTGGGTGGCGGGCATCCTGGGACTCTTCCTTCTGGTGCCCCAGTTGAGGAGATCGCGCCGCGACGGAGCAAGGCTCAACCTGGCGCCGGCAGTGGCGGCGCTCATCCTGCTGGTGGCGGCGGGGGGCGCCCTGGCCGCCAACCGCCGCGGTCGCGTCGATGATGAGAAGGCGGAAACCATCGTGCAGGCGCTGCTGCACAACGTCTACCGCGCCTTCGATTTCCGCGAAGAGGAGACGATCTACGACATGCTCGATCGCAGCGTGGCGGGCGACCTGCTGACCCGCATCTACCTGGAGACGCGCCGCGGCCTGGAACTGCAGAGCCAGGGCGGCGCGCGCGCCAAGGTCAAGCAGATCGAGCTTCTGGAAGTCAGTGCCGAGGAGCGGGGGGGCGATCGCGGTTTCTTCGCCCGCTGCAAATGGACCGTCGCCGGCTCGGTCGGTCACTGGGGACACATCCATCAACGCACCAACCAGTACGAGGCCGACATCGAAGTGCGTCCGGTCGGCGGCGAGTGGAAGATCACCGGCATGCAGATCCTGCAGGAGGAGCGTCTCTGATCCGTCTCGAGGACGTCGAATTCCGCTACCCCGACGGCGATTTCCGCCTGCGTGTCCCGACGCTGGCGGTCGAGGCGGGCGCCACCGTCGCCGTCGTCGGGCCGAGCGGTTCCGGTAAGACGACACTTCTGAACCTGATCGCCGGCATCGTTCCGCCGCACCGTGGCGCCATCGAGACCGCCGGTGCGGGGATCGCCGCGCTCTCCGACGCCGCGCGCCGCGACTTTCGCGTGCGGCGGATCGGCCTGGTCTTCCAGGAATTCGAGCTGCTCGAATACCTGACGGTGCTCGACAATATCCTGCTCCCTTACCGGATCAACCGTTCGCTTCGCTACACACCGGAGGTGGGCGAACGGGCGGCGCGCCTGGCGGATCAGGTCGGGATCGGGGACAAGCTGCGACGCCATCCCGACCGGCTATCGCAGGGAGAGCGGCAACGGGTCGCCGTCTGCCGCGCCGTGCTGCCGCAGCCGCGTCTCCTGCTGGCGGACGAGCCGACCGGCAACCTCGATCCGGCCAACGCGGCACGGGTGCTCGACATCCTGTTCGGCTACGCCGGCGACAGCGGCGCCACCTTCCTGGCGGTCACGCACGATCAGGCGCTGGTGCCGCGGTTCGATCAGACCATCGATATGAAACGGTTCCTCCAATGAAGGGGATCCTCTACCTCACCTGGCGCTATCTCGCCTACCACCGGCTGAAGAGCGTCATCCTGGTCGGTTCGATCACGCTGATCCTCTACCTGCCGATCGGCCTCCGGGTGCTGGTCGATCAGAGCTCGGCGCAGCTGACCGCGCGGGCGCAGGCGACGCCGCTCGTCATCGGCGCCAAAGGGAGCCCGCTCGAGCTGGCGCTCAACACGCTCTATTTCTCGGATGACCGGCCGGAACGGGTGGAATACGGCGAGTTCATCCGTGTGGCGGAGAGCGGGCTGGCGACGGCGATCCCGGCGTACGTCCGCTTCCGGGCGCGCGGCCATGCGATCGTCGGAACCACCCTCGACTACTTCGCCTTCCGGGGGCTGCGCATTGCCACCGGGCGGCAGATGGCGATGCTGGGTGAGTGCGTCCTCGGGTCGCGCGCCGCCAGCGCCATGGGGGTTGGACCGGGCGGCGCCATCGTGTCGTCCCCCGAGAGCGTCTTCGATCTGGCGGGGGTCTATCCGCTGAAGTTGAACGTCGTCGGGGTGTTCGCCTTTTCGGACGGCCCGGACGACGACGTCGTATTCCTCGATCTGAAGACCGCCTGGATCATCGAGGGGCTCGGCCATGGCCACCAGGACCTGGCGAAGCCGGAGGCGGCCGGCGCGGTCCTGTCGCGCGAGGGGAGCAACGTCGTCGCCAACGCCTCGGTCGTGCAGTACAACGAGATCACCGCCGACAACATCGACTCGTTCCACTTTCATGGCGGCCTGTCGGAGAATCCTCTCAGCGCGGTGATCGTCGTGCCGCCCGATCAAAAATCATCGGCGCTGTTGCAGGGGCGCTACCAGGCGGACGAGGGGCGCGTGCAGATCGTAACGCCGTCGATGGTGATCGACGATCTGCTCGGCACCATTCTGACGGTGCGCAGCTTCGTCCTGGCGGGCGCCGCCATTCTCGGCCTGGCGACGCTGGCGACCACCGCGCTCGTCTTTCTCCTGTCGCTGCGCCTGCGCCGGCGGGAGAGGGTGACGCTGTTCAAGATCGGCGGTGCGCGCAGCAGCGTCGTGGGAATCATGGCGTCCGAGATCGTCGCCGTGCTGGTCGTTGGCGGTCTGTTGGCTGCATCCCTGACGCTGCTGACCGACGAGTTCGGATCGGTGGCGATCCGCGCCGTCATTCGCAACTGGGGTTGACGGGATGAAGCGAACCATACGAAGAGCCCTGCAACGAGACGCTGTCCGGGCCGTCTGCCTCCTGTTGCTTGGAATCACCGGCTGCTTGGGTGGCGGGACCCTGCTGGACGATCCGGCGGCACCAGAAATGCCTCGGAATGCATTCATCCGGGCCGAGGTGGTGAACTATCCGCTCAAGTACCTGGCGAAGCGGATCGGCGGGGAGCGGGTCGAGGTAGGCTTCGGGGCCCCCGCCGAGGTCGATCCGGCGTCCTGGTCTCCCGACGCCGGCGTCATCGCCGCATTTCAGGAGGCCGACCTCGTGCTGCTCAACGGCGCGGGATACGCCCGCTGGATCGATACAGTGAGCCTGCCGCTGTCGCGCCTCGTCGATACGTCGCGCGGCTTCCGGGATCGGTATATCAACGTCGACAGCGCCGGGACGCACACCCATGGTCCGGAGGGAGAGCACAGCCACGGGGAACTCGCCTTCACCACCTGGCTCGATCCGCTGCTCGCGATAGAGCACGCCCGGGCGATCCGCGATGCCTTCGCGGCGGCGCGACCGACCTATCAGGCCGAATTCGAGAGCGGGTTCGCCGCGCTGGAGGCTGATCTGCGAGCTCTCGATCAGGCGCTCGAAGTGTCTTTCGCCGCACTGGGCGGCGCGCCGCTCGTCGCCTCCCATCCGGTCTACCGGTACCTGGCGCGTCGCTATCGGTTGGATCTGAGAAGCGTCCACTTCGAGCCGGATGAACCGCCGGATGAGAAGGGCTGGCGACAGCTGGAAGAGATCCTGAAGTCGCGCCCGTCCCGCTGGATGATCTGGGAAGGGGAGCCGCTCGCCTCGACGGCCGAACGACTTGCCGCTCTCGGCGTCGGTGTGATTGTGTTCGACCCGTGTCCGATGACCCCGGCGGTCGGCGATCTCCTGACCGTCATGCATGACAACGTGAGGCGGGTCGTGGAGGCTTCAGATAAGGGCAACGCCCGGTAAGCCGGGGGTTGCCTGCGGCAGCGCCACCGATCCATATGCTACAGTAATGAATTCCGGGGTCTTGACCTCCCGGCTCCTGGAGGGGATTGGAATGCCGGCGAAAACGACCACTATCTTTGCTGCGCTGATTTGCGCGGCATCTTTCGTTCTCGGTGCATGCACCCCGCAGACGAAGATCGGAGCCTCGTGGAGAGACCCCGACTACACCAAGGGGCGCATCAAGAAGGTCTTCGTGATCGGCATCGCGGCGAAGAACGAACGTCGCGCGGTGTTCGAGAACCAGTTTGTCACCACCTTCCGCAACGCCGGCATCGGGGCCGAGGCGAGCCACACGCTCATTCCTGGAGTGGAACAACTGACCAAGGAAATCGTCGACGCCGCGATCGAGGGACAGGGGTTCGATATGGTCATCGTGACGCGGATGATCGATATCGACATGACCTACGATCGCAGCCCGGGCGGCTACTATACCCAGCCCGTCGGGTATTACAACTCGCTCTACGGCTACTATGGGCACGCCTACCAGGTGATCAGGGCTCCCGACTATGTCGACTACAAGGAGGTCTACAGTCTCGAGACGAACCTTTACGAGTTTTCCAGCGAAAAGCTGATCTGGACCGTGCAGTCGAAGGCGGTCCGCAAGCAATCGGCTTACGATTCGATACGGTTATTCACCTCGAAGATTCTCGGCAAGCTGAAGAGCGACGGGCTCATCTGAGCGGCGAGCCCCCGCCCCGGGATGAACGCTGATCTGATCGCAGTCGGGAAATCCCTATCTCCGGCGGCCGCCGCCTCCGCGGCTCGCCCCCCCGCGGCTGCGCTGATAGCTCTGAGACCGCTGAGCACCGCGCTGTCTGTTGTGGTACGAACGATCGAGGCTCGATCCGCCGTAACCGCTGCCGGACGAACGGGTCGACGGCTGCCCGGACGAACGGGTCGATGGCTGCCCGCGCTGACCCGATCCTGCCGAAGATCCCCTGTTCTGGGTCGTCGCCTTGCCCGCATCCTTCTGTCCACGCTGGTCCGCTGTCGAAGGGCGTGAGCCGCCGCCCGGCGATTCGGTCGGCGACCAGCCCTGCCCGTCCCGCTTCTGCCACTGGTCTCCCTGTTTGCGGTAGACGTTGCCGTTGCGGTCGGCGTAGACATTGTTCGGCTTCGTGGACGGCGTTCCGCGGTTCGGCTGCGCGCCGGCGGCCCCGCCTCGCGACGCGGTCGAGGCGGCGCTACGCTTGCGGTTGTTCTGTGTGCGGTAAATATTGTTGTTGCGGTGATAGGAGTGCCTCTGCCCGGCCCCATAACCGGCGCGGGCGCCGGCCCGGTAGCCGTGATGCCAGCCGCGGTGATAGCCGCGCCGGTAACCATGATAGCGGCCCGGGCCCCACCAGCCGTGGCGGTGACCGCCGAAGCCGATGGTGATGGTGAACCGGCCGGTGCTGTAACTGAACCCAAACCCCCAGCCGTACCACGGATTGTACCGGACATGGAATCCCCAGGTCGAGGGATAGGAAACGTAGACCGTCCCGTGATAGGGAGGGTAATAGTAGCCGGTTCCGTAAACGACGGTGCTGCCGTAGACGTAGCTGCCGGTGTAGCCGGGGAGGTAGCCAACGTAGACAACATCCGGCGTGACGTAGTAGATGCGAACATATTTGACGTTGTAAATCGGGCAGCTCGGCGGGAGTGTGTAGATCTCCGCGGGGATCTCGTCGGCGACGATCCACGGCCCCAGCGGATCGTCGGCGACGAACCAGACCGCCTGATCGCAGGCGTAGTATTTCTCCTTGTACTTGATCACCGAGAAGGTCGTGTTGGCGGCGTACTTGAGATCCGTATCGTCGATCTTCTTGAACTCCGGCTTGCCGTCGTAGGTGACGACCAGCGTCGTGCTCCGCTTGATCGCCGAGGTCTGCGGGATCTGGCTGTCGAGCACCGCTTCCTCCGCCAGCTCGGTGCCGGCGACGAAAACCAGCAGATGCCCGACCTCCGATTCGGGCGGGATTCTCCCGAACGCCGGCGGCAGCTCGCTCGCGGGGACATAGGTCCACGGTCCCTCCATGGACGGGGAGGCGTACCAGCGGCCCGACAGGACGACGAACCTGCGCTGTGTCCGGACATCCAGAACGACGTCGCTCTCGGAGTTGCTCATATAGAGGAGAGTGGTGTCGCCGATCGGGGACCACGTCGGCTCGCCGTCCGAGACGATCAGCTCGGTCGGCTCGGTCGCCACGACGATGCGCGGGATGCGGTCGTCCGGCGGCTCTTCATCTTCGGGTTTCTCCTCCGCCATCTCTTCCTCGGCTTCGTCCGGATCCGGCGGCGGTCGCAGGCTCAAAACCTCGAGCGGCACGCCGTCGACATGCTCCCAGGGGCCCTTGGCCGACTCGGCGGCGTACCAGTTTTCGCCGCCATCGAGGTAGTAGCCGCTCGTCCTGGTGTCCAGAACGATCAGAAACGGCGTGTTGATGACCCGCATGAAACGCTCATCGTCGGTCGCCTGCAGGATCGGCTCGCCGTCGATGATGATCAGGACCGCCGGATCGGTGGTGAACAGGATCTTCGGTGGATCGGTCTTCATGGAGTCAGCAGAGGTCTGCTCCCGCTCGGCTTCTTCCAGGCTCACCAGAAGGCGATCGAGGGAGATGCTCCCCTCCCACTTCGTGATTTCAGACTCGAGCACGGTAATGAGCTGCTTCTCCTTCTCCGGCGGCACGTCGGGGAAGTGAACCCGGGGCACCTTGACGTCGAGTAGCCGCACCACCCGCTCGTCGCGGTCGGTCGCGACCCGGGCGGCGAACCACACGACGCCGAACACCGGCCCGGCCGCATCTTTCTCCAGCACCGAGATCGCGGCTCTTGCCCGCAGGTCGTCCCCCCGGAAGCTCTCCGGCTGCGGCTGGTAGATGACGATCTTCCCTCCCTTCACGTCGAGCTCGCGCGGCCAGCCTCCCTCCTCGGCAGCGACCAGGTGGCCGGCCGGCAGCGCCGCCATGAGCAGGGCAACGATGGCGACTGATCTCAATCCGGGCGGCCGAAATCGAACCTGCATCTGAATGATCCTCCTGCGGCGGTGGGCCTGGTGGCCCGGCCCGCCGGCATTATCTCTGATGTCCTTTGCCGTTCGTCGCCGTTGTAACACAAGCCTGCCGCCTTTGTCAGGGGGGCTACGGGACGATGCGGAATAATTCCGGCCCTGCTGCCGAAGTCTGTCGGCGCCGGGCATTTTCATGGGCGTGTCGCGCGACTCCTGGGCTAACATGCAAGGTGCCATGACACAGGAAGCGCGGTGATGCCGGACGGCATCCCGGGGGGCAGTAATGAACTCCTCACTCAGCGGGGCGCCGACGGGGTGCTCAACCTCGTCCTGGAAGGACGGCTCGATGCGCAGACCACCGGCCGGGTCTGGCGCCGGGCCAACGATGTTCTGAAGAAGGCCGGCGCCGCGCCGGTCGTTCTCGATGCGTCGGGCCTCACCTACTGCGACATCTCCGGCATCGGCTTCATCGTCAATATCCGTCACCGGCAGCGTCTGGCGGGCGCGTCGTTCCGCCTGCAGGGGTTGTCGGAGGAGACACAGCGCCTTCTCGATCTGTTCGAGGAGGGCTCCTGCGAGGAGCGGGCGGAGGAGCGGATCCACCTCCCCTGGGTCGAGCAGGTCGGGCAGGGCGCGGTCGATCTGTGGCACGCCGTCCGCGATCTAATTACTTTCGTCGGGCACCTCACCATCAGCCTCACCCGGGCGGCCCTGCGGCGGCAGAAGGTCCGCTGGAAGGACGCCTTCATGGTGGCGGAGGCGGCCGGGGTCAACGCCTTGCCGATCGTCGTTCTGATCGGCTTCACCATGGGGTTGATCATCGCCTTCCAGTCGGCGGTCTCGCTGCGCCGCTTCGCGGCCGAGATCTACGTCGCCGACGCCGTCATCCTGTCGATGTTCCGCGAGATGGCCCCGTTCTTCACCGCCATCGTCCTTGCCGGCCGGTCCGGCTCGGCCTTCGCGGCCGAGATCGGGACGATGAAGGTCAACGAAGAGATCGATGCCCTCGAGACGATGGGACTCGACCCGCTGCCCTTTCTCGCCATCCCGCGCGTTCTCGCCGGCGTCCTCGTCATGCCGCTGCTCACCATCTTCGCCAACCTGGCCGGCCTGGTCGGCGGCGGTCTCGTCTTCATGTCGCTCGGCTTTCCCCTGGTGACCTACTTCAATCGATTGATGCTGCGCGGAGACGTCGGCGACCTCGTCGGCGGCCTGGTCAAGTCGCTGGTGTTCGGCATCCTCGTCGCCGCCAGCGGCTGCCACCAGGGGCTGCAGACCGGGACCGGCGCCAGGGCGGTGGGGGAGTCGACGACCCGATCGGTGGTCTCCGGTATCATCCTGATCGTCATCGCCGACGGCATGCTGGCCGTCATCTTCTACGCCCTGGGGATCTGAATGGAGACTGCGAGCGCAAACGACGCGATCATCGAGGTCCGCAACTTCACGGCGGCCTTCGGGGATCGGGTGATCTTGCAGGACATCAGCTTCGACGTGCCGCGGGGGGAGATCTTCGTCATCCTGGGCGGCTCCGGCAGCGGCAAGAGCACCCTGATGAAGCATATGATCGGCCTGCACGAGCCACGCAACGGCAGCATCCGAATCGACGGCGACGACATCGCCACCGCGGACGAACAGACGCGCTTCCGCATTCTCAGGAAGATCGGCGTGATGTATCAGAGCGGAGCGCTGTTCGGGTCGATGACCCTGCTGGAGAATGTCCGTCTGCCGCTCGAGGAGTTCACCGACCTTCCCCCGGAGGCGATCACCCTGATCGCCACCATGAAGCTCCGCCTGGTCGGTCTGGAGGACTTCACCCGCCTGATGCCGGCTGAGCTGAGCGGCGGCATGCGGAAGCGGGGCGCCATCGCCCGGGCGGTGGCGCTCGATCCCCGGATCCTCTTCCTCGACGAGCCGTCGGCCGGCCTCGACCCGATCACCTCGGCGGAGCTCGATCAGCTGATCCGCCGCATCAATCGAACGCTCGGCATGACCTTCGTGGTGGTGACCCACGAGCTGCCGAGCGTCTTCGCCATCGCCGATCGCGTTATCATGGTCGACCAGGAGACGAAGAGCGTCCTGGCCGCCGGCCGCCCGCAGGACTTGAAGGAGCGGAGCGACAATCCCAGGGTGCGCCAATTCTTCAATCGTGAAGCGGGGGACCGCTCGTGAGCCTCAAAGCGCACTACTTTCGCGTCGGCGTCTTCGTCCTCGTCGGCATGACCCTGATCGTCGGGGCGATCATCGTCTTCGGGGTCGGCGCCGTGATAAAGGAGGAGTATTTTTACGCCGAGACCTACTTCGAGGAGTCGGTGCAGGGGCTCGAGGTCGGATCTCCGGTCAAGCTGCTGGGGGTCCAGATCGGGCAGGTCGAGACCATCACCTTTGTCGATCAGATCTACGATCTCGGCCCGTCGATCGTCTACTCGAGGCCGGTGCTCATCCGGGCCGCCCTGTTCCCGCGCGCGCTCGTCGCCGGGTCGAAGGAGGAGTTCGAGGTGCTCGGCCCGAGGGTCGTCGAGGCCGGGATGCGCATCCGGCTCGCCTCGCAGGGGTTCACGGGGGTGCGCTACCTCGAAGCGGAGATGCTCGACCCGGAGCGCTTTCCGGCGATGGAGATCACCTGGGAGCCCGAAGTGCTCTACATCCCCTCCGCCAAGGGGCAATTGTCGGCGATCGTCGATTCGGTCGACGCGCTCACGCAGAAGCTCGAGGAGATCCCGTTCGAGAAGCTCGCCGATGAGGCGGAGAAGCTCGTCCATACCCTGCACGAAGGGGTCACCGACGCCGACATCGCCACGCTCAGCGGTAAGCTGGGGCAGGTGCTCGACAAGGTGGCCGAAGCGACCGGGCCGGAGCTGAACGACACGAGGAAACGGCTCGATCGGTTGTTCGATCGCCTCAACACCATCGCCTCCGACGTCGAGATCGGCGAGGCGATGGAGAATCTCGACCGGACGATGGCCGCGATCAGGGTGGCGTCGGCGGGCCTGCCGGGGACGATCGGCAGGCTCGACAGCGCCATCAACGAGATCGAATCGCTGCTGGGGGGGGAGGAGGATACGCTGCGTCTGATGCTGCACGATATGCGCATCACCATGCAGAACCTGAGGGACTTCTCCGAGACCCTGAAGCGCTACCCGGCGGCGGTCCTGTTCGGGAAGGAGCCGCTGGCGGCCGACCCGGAGGGTGGGGACGATGGGGAGGCGCGATGACGTTCCGGCGGGTGTTCCTTCTTCTGCTTCTCGCGGTCTGCCTCCTTCCCGGATGCGTCAGCCTGAAACGGGAGGTGCCCCGCAAGCGGATGTTCGGTCTGGAGGCCGGCCTTCCCTCCGGCCTGCGACTGAGCGCGGAGGAGGGGGTGGTCTTCTATATCCGGCCGGCGTCTCTCGCCCCCCCGTACGACAGCAGGGGTTTCGTCTATCGCAAGGCCGACGGAACCTGGGAGAGTGACTTCCACAACGAGTTCTTCGCGTCGCCCGCCGCGCTGCTCACCGAGCAGATCCGTCGCTGGCTGGCCGGGGCGCATGGCTCGGTGCGCGTCGTCGAGGCGGGCGAACGCGCCAGGGCGACCCACACCCTCGACATCAGGGTCAACGCACTGTTCGGAGATTATCCGGAGAAGGGAGTGCGGCGGGCGGTGATGGAGATGGAATTCGACCTCTACGCCGGGGGCCGGCCGGCCGGCGCGGCGATACTCGGTCGCACCTACCGCCGCGAGATCCCGTTCGAGGAAACCGGTCCGGACGCGCTCGTCGGGGGTTGGAACAGGGCGTTCGAGGAAATCCTCGCCGACCTGGTGAACGACCTGAACGAAACCGGAACGCTATCGTCTGCAGGACACTAGTTACTCCCTCCCGCCATCCGCCGTCTTGGACATCCAGGTCTCGTGCAGGTGGACCCATTCGACCCCGTTGGGCGTCCCATTGCGATTGCGCAGCAGGGCGGTGCTGAGACGCCCGCGCGTCTCGCCGTCGATCACCTGCCACTCTTCGTAGGTGGCGAGGTGCATCTCCTTGCCGAGAGAGCGGCCGCGATAGTTGGCGATGCGGATGCGGAACGGCCGGGTGCGGCCGGCGTGAATGCCGTGTGCCGGCATCAGGCCGGCCACCAGTTCATCGCGCGTCGTGCGGTCGCCGTAGGGAGAGATCATCTCGAACTCCGGCGCCAGCACGTCGCCGAGGCGACGGAACGTTTCGGGGTCGGCTTCGACCGTGCCGCCCATCCATGCCTCGAAGAAAACGTGCAGTTGCTCGACCTCGGCCCGGCAGCGATCGTCCATCGAACCCTCCGATCCGGCGCGTGTCCCGGTCGCGCCGCCGCCGATCGCGACCAGGGCGAGCGCGGACAAGGCCGCGATGAATGCGATCCGACGACTCCTTTTCATGGCGAGGGCTCCTTCGTGTGATCTCCGGATCCCCGGCCGAGCGGGATCGAGTAGTAGACCGTCAGGATCCCGGCGCCGGGGTTCCTGTCGTCCAGCCCGGCATTGGAAATGTGGCTCAGGGCGAAGGCGAGCCGGGTGTCCTTTTCGAGCCGGCGCGCGAACTCGACCTGGGAGCGAAACTCCACCGTGTGGCCGAGGTTCTTGCCGTCCCCGTCGTCATAGAGACCGGCCCCGATGCCCGGGGTGAAGATCCACCGGCGGCCGATCTCGAAGTTGGCGAGAACGCCGGCAGCTCCGTACAGGGCGCTGTCGCCGGTCACCTCGACGCCGGCCCAGGGCTGCAGCACCCAGAGGCCCCAGCCCCAACGGTACTCGAAGCGGAGATCGAGCGTCTCCTCATCCAGGTCGACGACGTCGTAAAGGCCTGCTCCGAAGACGAGCCGATCGGGCGGGTCGGGCGGCGCCGCGCACAGCGGGGCGGCCAGTGCGAGCAACGCGATGAGCGCGGCGGACGGTTTCAGAGGCCCTTTCCCGGCATTCTAGGCCGTGAGGACCATGGCGATCCGCTCGAGAGCCCAGTCGGCCTCCTCGCGGCTGATGACGAGGGGCGGGGCGAAGCGGATCACCTGCTCGTGCGTCTCCTTGGCGAGGATGCCGAGCGCCATGAGCTTCTCGCAGTAAGGGCGCGCCGTGCCATGCTCCGGCTTGATCTCGACGCCGATGAGCAGCCCCTTGCCGCGCACGTCCCTGGCGCAGGGCGAGTTCATGCCAAGCAGGCGCTCCATGAAGTAAGCGCCCATTTCGGCCGAGCGCTCGACCAGCTTCTCCGAGGTGATGACGCCGAGCGCCGCCAGCCCGACGGCGCAGGCGAGCGGATTGCCGCCGAAGGTCGAGCCGTGATCGCCCGGCTTGAACAGGCCGAGGATGTCGCGCGACCCGATGACGCCGGAGACCGGCAGGACCCCGCCGCCGAGCGCCTTGCCGACGACGTAGAGGTCCGGCTTCACATCATCGTGCTCGCAGCAGAACATCCGCCCGGTGCGGCCGAAGCCGGTCTGGATCTCGTCGGCGACGAACAGCACCCGGTTCCTGCGGCACAGCTCGGCCGCCCGGCGCAGATACCCGTCGCGCGGGACGAGGATGCCGGCCTCGCCCTGCAGCGGCTCGACCAGGAAGGCGACGGTGTTCGGAGTGATCGCCTTCTCCAGCGCCTCGAGGTCGTCGTACGGAATAAGGCGGAAGCCGTCGCTGTAGGGGCCGAAGTCCTCCCGGTATTGCTGCTCCGACGACATGCCGACGATGGTCGTCGTGCGGCCATGGAAGTTGTTCTCGCAGACGATGATCTCCGCTTTGTTCTGCGGGACCTTCTTGATCCGGTAGCCCCACTTGCGGACCGTCTTGATGGCGGTCTCCACCGCCTCCGCGCCGCTGTTCATCAGGAGGGTCATTTCCATCCCGGCGATGCGGCAGAGCTTTTCGCAGAACGGGCCGAAAACATCGTTGTGGAAGGCGCGCGAGGTCAGCGTCATGCGGTCGGCCTGGTCTTTCAGCGCCTGGATGATCTTCGGATGGCGGTGCCCCTGGTTGAGCGCGGAGTAGGCGGACAGCATGTCCATGTAACGGTTCCCGTCCGGGTCGTAGACCCAGACCCCCTCGCCGCGGCTCAGAACGACCGGCAGGGGGTGGTAGTTGTGCGCGCTCCAGGTCTCGGCCTTCTCGATCAGCCGGGCGCTCGCCTTGCTCTTTGTCGACGTCTCCGTGGTCACGCTCATGGGGTCCTTTCGATTGCCACGCTGGCGCCGCTTCGGATTGGGGCGGTGGCGGAATGAGCTATTAGGATACACCAGATCTGCGAGCGGCCGGAATGCCGGTTTCGAGGGGTCCATCGCTTGACCCTCGACGCGCGGCGCGGCTACGATGCGGCCGATTGGAGGGCACCGAGCGCCGCTCTCCGGCTCTGCGGGGGCGATCAGATCCGGCGAGGGGAGCCGGTTTCGAATCATTCGAGTGGGGAAAGGAAGGAAAGATGACGGATTGTGGTGCTGTGCAGATCGTGCGTCTGCTTGCCATGGCTCTTCTTCTGATGCCCGGCCTGACGACGGTGTCGACGGCGGAGGAATCAGTGAAGGACGCGTTGACGATGGGGAAGGTCAACGTCGATATCCGCTACCGCTATGAGTT
>CBDUYA010000043.1:0-13249 GCA_965371335.1 uncultured bacterium
GACCCGGCAGACCGCGTCGGTGCCGACGCCGATCGCCGGAATCGCCGAAGTGGTCATGGCGAGTGCCGCCGCATTCGTCGAGGGGAAGACGGCGACCACCTCGCTCCCCACGCAGACACAGGTCTCCTGCTCAATGCCGAGCCGCCGCCGCAACGAGCTGACCGGCGGGTAGAAGGCCAGCGCCGCGACGATGGCGATGAAGGGGCTGCTGAGAAGCGGAAGAACGAAACCGGACGCCAGCCGCGACAGATTGATCCCTGCCGGAGAGGCGAGCAGCCCCGCTCCAATCAGACCGCCGATGAGCGCGTGGGTGGTGGAGATCGGGAACCCCAGGCGCGTCGCCAGGAAGACCGTCACTCCCGCGGCCAGGGCGACGGCCAGCGGAAAACGGGGATCGGCGACCAGCTCTGGCGGCACCAGCCCCTTGCCGGAGAAGGCCGCCAGCAGGCTGCGGGCCAGGACGAGGGCCGTCAGCGAACCGACCAGAGTGGTGACGGTCGCCCAGGCAAGAGCGCGGCGGTAGGAAGCGGTCCCGCTGCCGAACAGGGTCGCCACCCCCTTGAAGTTGTCGTTCGCCCCGTTGGCGCCGGCGAGCAGAAGACCGGCGATGATCGTCAGCAGCAGTGCCATCTCGCTCTCCCTGGTAGCTGGTCTGACCGGACTCCGCGACGGCGGATCCGCGCACCTGCCCCTTTACCGCAGGCGCTGAGGCAGGAACGTGACAGGGGGCCGGGGTATTCCCGGGGAGGCACAAGATAGAGCGGAAAAGCGGCTGATGCAGAAGCAATTACCGAAATCGACCAGGACGGCGGTGAGGGTCTCGTCGCGCCCAGGTCTCCAGGACCCTTCCGCACCGGCGCCGGAGGGTACGGGCGGAACGCCGCCTCCACCCGCAGCTCCCTTCCCGCACCCTCCCTCCCGGGCGGCCTTCCTCGGCAACCCCCGCAGTCTCCGCGAATCTGTTCCAAGTATGATGAAGACGACCCTGCCGGGAGGGTTCATGGTGACAAAGGGCCGTCGCGAGGCCAGATTCGCGGATCCCAGGAAGGAAACCGAGGCGGTCTGGCGGACCCTGGAGAGGGCCGTGTCCGCCGTCTGTCCGCGCTGGCTGGCCGATCAGCGGGAGGACATCGTCCAGGCGGCCATGCTCAAGGTGCTGGCGGCGGGACAGGGTGAGCAGAATCGCCTGCTGACCCGTTCCTATCTGTGGAGGGTGGCCTACTGCGCGACGGCGGACGAGATCCGGCAGCGCCGCAGGATGGCGATCCCGATGGATGCAGCAGCGCTGGAACAGAAGAGCGGAGCGGCGCCCGGGGGCCCGTTCCATGACCGGCAGACCCGGGAGCTGGGACGTGCCGTCCGCGGCTGCCTGATGGGGGTCGTCGCGGCCCGGCGAGTGGTGGTGCAGTTCCACCTGCAGGGGCACAACCTGGCGGAGATCGAGGCGCTGACCGGCTGGCCCGGGAAACGAGTTCGCAATCTGCTGTACCGGGGCATGGCCGACCTGAGGGCCTGTCTCGCGGCGCAGGGGTACACGCCATGACCGACGGAGGCGAAGCGGATCGCAAACTGCAGGCGGGCCTGGCGGCGCTGGCCGAGGATGCCCGGCCGACGGAGGCCTGCCCACCGGCCGCGGACATCTGGTCGGCACTGCGCGGCGAGCTGGCCGCGGATCGGACCCGGCAGCTCGGCCTGCACACGGTGGAGTGCGCCGCCTGCGCCGAGCTGTGGCGGCTGGCCCGGCACGCCGGCGCCGGCCTGCCGGTTCAACCGGCGATCACCGGCGCGGGGATCAGGGTCGGCCGCTGGGCCGCGGCGGCGGCGGTCGTCGTGCTGGTTGGCGCCACCGCCCTGCTGACCCTGCAGCGGGATCGGCCGGCTCCCGGTCCGGCGCCACGCGCCCCCGGCGCGCAGGTTTCTATTCGTTCTCTCGTGGCGGCCGGGGCGCCTCTGCCGCGCGCCGAGGCGCGGCTGCAATGGGTCGGTCCGCCGGGCGCCACCTTCTCGATCACCGTGACCACCGGGGATCTCCGTCCGCTGGTCGCGGCCGGGGATCTGAAGATCGGCGAGCTGCTCCTCACCGGCGACATCCTGGCCGATCTCCCGGACGGCGCAACCCTGCTGTGGAAGGTCGACGCCCGGCTGCCGGACGGGCGCCGCATCTCCCGGGCATTCAGCTCCACCCTCGCCGGTGAGCCTCCGCCGTGAAGTGCCTGGTCGCCCTCCTGGTGGGGTTCGCGCTGCCCGCCGCGGGCGCCATTCCCACGATGGCCGCCGGGGATGACGGCCCTCTCGTCTCGTTCGACGCGTGCGAATCGTACGCGGTGGAGCAGAACAACTACCGCTGCTTCGGGGAGATTGCCGGTCGCACCGGTGAATGGGGCAAAGCGATCGAACGATTGGAAAGCCTCACCGCAAAGCAACCGGACAACCCGCTGGTCTGGTGGGCGCTGGGATTCGTCCGGCAGCGTGGCGGGGTGATGGACGAGGCGGAAGCGGCCTACCGCCGCGCGGCCGACCTGTTCGCGGCCGAGGGCAACCCCGGTGAGGTCTCTCTGCTGATGTATCTCTACGGTCTGCTTATCGATGAGGGACGAACGGAGGCGGCGCTGGAGGTCGTCGCGCGGGGGGAGGCGGCGGCCCGGCGCAGCGGAGATCCGCTCCTCATTGCGCACGCGGCGGTCACCCGGGCCTCGGCGGCGCTCCTGCTGTTCCGCTATGGCGAGGCGGAGCGACGGCTGCTGGAGGTCGAGGACTGGATCGAGTCCGCGGCGCCGGCGTGGCTGCAGTCTCAGTGGCTCAAGAACATCGGCCTGCTGCGCTGGGCCCAGGGCGAAGAGGCGGCGACGCGAGACATTCACCAGCGCTCGGCCGCTTTGAATCACCAGCAGGGGAACTTCTTCCAGGAGGCGAGCGACCGCTACGCGCTGGCGCTCCTGTCGCTCTCCGCCGGCGACGAAGGCGAAACGACCCGGGCCCTTTTTGAGGATGTGCTGGCGCTCGCCCGCCGGACCGGAAATCGCTTCGTCGAGGGGTCTTCCCTGGTGCGGCTCGGGGTGATCGCCGACGACGGGGAGAGAGCGCGCCCGCTGATCCGGAAGGGGATGAAGCTGCTCCGCGCCGCCGGTTCCCTGCAGGGGATGTTCGAGTCCGGTCTGGCGCTGGCGGATCATCTGGCAACCGCGGAGCCGAAGAACGTGGAGGAGGCACTGGCACTGTTTGACGAGCTCTACGAGGAGGCCAGCCGGCGCGGACAGTATCGGGACATGGCAACGCTTCTCTACCACAAGTCTTTTCATCTCTGGGAGCTGGCCCGGAAGTTTCCCGCTGAGCCCGGGTGGCGGGAGAGCGCGCTGGCCGCAAGCTGGAGATCGCTCGACGACGCCGAGCTGGTGCGCGACCTGCAACTCGACACCCTGGCGCGGGCCCGGACCTTCCAGGCCTCGGTGGACTTCTTCGGGATCTTCGTCGGCCAGTTGCTGCGGCAGGAGACCGGCGGCGCTGCGGACGATATCGCCATGGCGTTTCAGGTGCTGGAGCGCATGCGGGCGCGTGTTCTTCTCGATGAGCTGGATGCCGCCGGGGCCCGTTCGTCGGGGGAAGGCGAGGTCGCTGAACAGCGGGCCGGGGTGCTGCGGGGCATCGCCGCCGTGCAGCGGCAACTGCTGCGGATGGATCTTCCGCCCGATGACCGGCGGCGGCAACTCAACCGGTTGCGGCGGCTCGAGCTGCAGGAGAAAAGCCTGCGCGCCCGGTTGGCCGGCGCCGATCCGGTCGTGGCCCTGGTCCGCGACCCGCAGTTCGCGACGCTCCGGGAGGTGCAGGAAACGCTGCGCAACGATGAAGCGCTGCTGTCGTTTCTGATCAGCGACCGGACCGGACCGCAGGGATTCTTCAAGGGGGGATCCTGGCTGCTGGCGGTGACCTCGCGGGGAGCCGGAGCGTACCGCCTGCCGGACCGGACCGATCTCGACCCCGCCCTGGAGATGTACCGCTCGGTCCTGGTGGACGTCGGATCGGCTCCGGTGGAAGGCGCCGTGCGGCTGTATCAGGATCTGCTCGGCCCGGCGCTGAACGATCTGCCGCGGCACGTCAGGCGGTTGATTGTCGTTCCGGACGGGGCCCTGCACGGGCTTCCCTTCGGCACATTGCGCCGCACCTCCGGGGGGCCGCCGCTGGCCCTCGAGTTCGAAATCTCCGTGGCGCCGTCAGCCACCCTGTGGCGGCGCTGGCGACGGCAGTCGCGGCCCGGTTCTTCGACGCCGGCGCTGGCTCTGGTCGATCCTCAATGGGCGGAATCATCGACCCCGCCGGAGACCGCGGCATTGCGCCAGTGGGCGCTGGCCAGCACCATGAAACTGGGACGCCTCCCCTTTGCCCTGCAGGAGGGACGCTCGCTGGTGCGCCGTCTGGGGGGCGACAGCCGTCTGCTGGCGGGACCTGAAGCCTCGGAGGCGAGGCTCAAGACAGCCGACCTGACCCGCTTCGCCATCGTGCATTTCGCCGCCCATGCCCTGATCGATTACGACCGTCCCGAGCGCTCCGGCGTGCTGCTGGCGCCGGGTGACCCGGCGGAGGACGGCCTGCTGCAGATGCGCGAGATCGTCGATCTGGATCTGCGCGGGCGGACGGTGATCCTGTCCGCCTGCCAGAGCGCGACCGGCAAGGTGATCCCCGGCGAGGGCGTGATGGGGCTGGCCCAGGCCTTTTTCGTCGGCGGGGCCCGCACCGTGGTCGGCAGCCTGTGGCCGCTGCAGGATAGCGAAGCGGCGGTCTTCTTCGAGGCCTTCTACCGCCACCTGGCCCGGGGAGTGAGCACCGGCACCGCCCTGGCCGCCGCCCAGCGCGAACGGATCGAAGCCGGCGCGGCCGACTCCTCCTGGGCCGGCATCATTCTCATGGGGGACCGCAGCCTGGTGCTGTTCCCCGACGGCCGGCCGACCCCCTGGCCGTCTCTCTGGATCGGCGGCGGCGTGCTGCTGGCCGTGCTGGCCATGCTGATTTTTCTGGCCCGCCGCCGTTTCTCCCCCGGTGGGTGAGCAGATCCGGCCCGCGCCCCGTTCATGAAGACACCAACCGCGCCGTGGGGAATGGGCACCGGAGGGGGCGATGCAGCATGTTGGGGGAGAACGAGAAGGGGGGGCGCCAGGAGCCCTGGCGCCGGGATTCCTGGCGCCGGGGCTTCTGGTCGACCAACGGGTGTGGCGATGGCGACCCCCGTACGCCGGAACGATTGCTCAATCTCCCGGTCTGTCCGTGACCGGCATGAGGGGAGTCATGAGAAACATTGGAGCAGTCCTGCTGGCCATGGCCATGGTGATGCTCAGCCCCGCCGGTCGGTCGTTCGCCGTGGCGGCGCCGGGCGGGCCGGCCCATCTGGTGCGAGACATCAACCGATTAGCCTCCAGGCTGGATGGCGTTCTGTTCGTGAGCGCCGACGATGGAAGTCACGGACGTGAGCTGTGGACAAGCGACGGCACCGGCGCGGGAAACGTTCTGGTGAAGGACATCTTCCCGGGGGCCGGATCCTCCCGTCCAGGCAATGGCGTGGCGATGAACGGCGTCCTGTTCTTCGCTGCCGACGATGGCGAACATGACGTCGAATTGTGGAGGAGTGACGGCACGGAGCATGGAACGTTTCTGGTCAAGGACATCAATCCCGGCCGCAAGTCATCATTCTTAACCGGCCCCACGTCGCCTCTCCTCAATGTGGATGGCACCCTGTTGTTCTTCGCCGATGACGGAGTCCATGCCGCGGAGCTGTGGAGGAGTGACGGCACGGAGGCGGGCACCCTCCTGATCCAGGACATCGCCCCCGGCCGGATCTCGTCCAGCCCGATACGCTTTCAGCTGGCCGGCAAGCAGGTTTTCTTTACCGCCAGTCATCCGGCGTCCGGGGTGGAGCTGTGGGCTGCTCACCTCCCCGGCCTGTTGAATGTCCGGAGGTCGGAGAGGGTCAATCCGGGCGCCGATTGAAGCGGTGCCGGCGCCGGGCTTCTCCTGGCCGGAGCGATCCTGGCCGGGATCAACATCGCGCTTGTTGCTCGTCAGATGGACAGACCTGGCGATAAACCTCCCGCCGATGCCCTGCTCTGATCACCATGATGATGAGCGCATCATCCTGAACTGTGTAAAGTATTCGGTCGTTTCCTCTCCGCCTGCGTCACCCGGAGCACGGGGCCGTGTTCAGCCTGCATCCGCCTCCCCGGTGGTTGCCGCGTCGCGGGCGGCGTGCCAGAGAACATCATCGACGTAGCGCTCCATGGCGGTGTCGCCGGCGGCCGAGTCGCCCGGGGACGCGCCGGCGGCTGATGATGGGTGACGCATACGGCGACAAGGCGGGCGCCTGCAGTGAGACGGATCGTTTTCGCGGCAGGATGAGGGCGTGGGCTCGGAGGGGCCGGGCCGGTGGCGGGTCAGTTTTGAGATCTCGGGTTCGCGATTGACATCATCATGGTCTGGTGGTACAAGGAGGACAAGCGAATCTCTAAAGTCAGCAGAAGAGCAATGTGTCGCCCGCTGAGGGGTCTGCGTCGGCGATTCGAGCCGCTATCGAATCGCTCGTGTAATGGTGCTATGCCCGAGGCATCCACTAAGGAGGTAATCAACCATGAGCGACCACGAAAAGCGTTACCTGGAGGGTGTTGCCGCCGACCCGGCCATCGATGATTTCACCCCCGAGGACCTGACGGACATACAAAGCAAGCCCCCGGTCGACTGGTATTGCATCGTGAAGTGCTACATCGAATATCGAATCTGCAGGGCCAACGGAGGAAGCCAGACCCAATGCCGTGCTGAACTGGCGAAGTGTCTGCTGGGCTGCAGGAAACCCTGAGCTACAGCCAATCTTGGCGCTGGTAGAGGGGCGCCAGGTCGAAAAAAGCGAAGCATCCGGCGCAACCCCGAGGCTCGCCGGCGCCTGCCGCCTCCCCCGGGGCGGGTGGGGCGGGGTGCGCATTCAGCGGCCCGTGCGCGGTATTCCGCGGTATCATGGTCTCAAACCGTAGGCTAGGCACCGGGTCGATGGTGATCGACCTGTCCCGCCTGCAGCCTATTCCTTCAGCGAGCCGCTTATGGCAGCGAGACCGGGGGACATGCTGTCGCATTACCGCCTCGTCGAGAAGATCGGCGCGGGGGGGATGGGAGTCGTCTACCGGGCGCACGATACGCGGCTCAAGCGCGACGTCGCGATCAAGGTTCTATCACCCCAGTTGATCTCCGACCCGCAGCTTCGCCGGCGCTTCCGGCGCGAGGCGCAGGCGGCCGCCGCTGTGACGCACTCGAACATCGCGACCATCCACGAGATTGACGAGGCCGATGGGGTCACCTTCATCGTCATGGAGTTCGTCGACGGCCGCTCACTGCGGTCCCTCATCCGCGATGGCCCCCTGCCGATCGGCGATGTGGTGCGCATTGCCTCCGAACTCGCCGAAGGGCTGGCCCGGGCCCACGAGGCGCGCGTCGTTCACCGCGATCTGAAGCCGGACAACGTGCTCCTCGCCTCGGATCGGCACGTCAAGATTCTCGATTTCGGTCTGGCGAAGCTCCTCGAGGATCGAGATGCGGCGCGCCGTCCAGTCATGAGCCAGATCGCAACGGCGACCGGCGAGGTGACCCGGCAGGGACAGATCGTCGGCACTCCATGCTACATGTCGCCTGAGCAGGCGCGGGGCGAACGGGCCGACGAGCGCTCGGATATCTTCTCCTTTGGCATCACTCTCTACGAGATGGTCACCGGCAAGCGCCCGTTCGAGGGGCGTAACCAGATCGAGACGCTCGCCGCGATCCTCCACACGGCGCCGGTGCCGGCGGCATCGATCAACACCGCGATCCCACCCCGGCTCATGGAGATCCTCGAGAAGTGCCTCGAGAAAGAGCCGCAGAAGCGTTACCGGAACGCGGGTGAGCTGGCGATCGATCTGCGGGAGCTGCAGGAATCCATTCTCACGCCGATTCAGGTGGACTCCGCACCGTCCACGCCGCCGAGCCGGGTGCGCCCTGCGGTGATCGGATCGATCGCTCTGGTTCTGGTCGCGGCCTCGATCGTGGTCGGGATCCGCACCTGGCGCGAACAGGTGACTCCGTTCGCTTCGCAAGGTGTCGCGATCCTGCCGCTGGAATACGAGGGTCCGGGGGCCAGGGCCCATCTGAAGAGCGTCATACCGATCCTGTTCACGGAGAGGATGCGCAATGCGCAAGGGTTGCAGGTGGCGCCGTTCGACTTCAGCCGGAACTATCCTGCGGACGGGGATCCGGGGGTGGTGGCCCGGGAGCTTGGTGTCGATCGGGTGGTCGGTGGCCGGCTGACGATTACAGATGAAACGTTCGATCTCGCCATCTGGACCATGCGCCCGGATGACAAAGAACGGCAGTGGATCGGAAGCGGGGCGGGTGCGCTCTCCGATCTTTTCGAACAGGCTGGAGAGCTTGCTTTCGGTGCTGTCGAAGCCCTCGGTGCGGGGCCGGTGTACGCGACCTCAGAGGATTCGCACCTCGACATGGAAGCGCTGGAACTCTACCTGCAGGGCAGGATCTACTTCGAAGGATGGGATTTCGAGAGAAACTACGCCCGGGCGGTCGAGGCGGCGCAGGCCGCGATCATGATTGAACCGAGCTTCGCCGAGGCACACGCCCTCCTCTCCCGGGCGCTGATCACGCAGTACGTGCAGACGAAGGAGCCGGCCCTGGTGCCGCGCGCCCTCGAGGCGGCACAACGCGCCGTGACGCTGGCGCCCACGCTGCCGGAGGCCCACGCGGCCCTCGGCTCGGTCAATGTCTGGAGGGGGCGATCGACCGAGGCCGCCCGGTCCTACCAGGAGGGCCTCAGGCTGGCGCCGGCCGACGATGCCCTCACGCGCGGGATCGCGCGTGCCTACGCGAAGCTCGGCCGCAATGAAGATGCCGAGGCGATGTACCGGCGTGCCATCGAACTCCGTCCGACCTACTGGGCACACCACAACAGCCTGGGGGTGTTTTGCTTTCGCAGGGGGCGGCTGGACGACGCGAAGGAGCAATTCCGGCGGGTGATCGAGCTTCATCCCGGGAGCGACACGGGATACTCGAACCTGGCCGCCGTTCACATTCTCGCCGGCGAGCACACCGAGGCAGAGCCGCTCCTGCGGGCCGCCCTGAACATCGACCCAGCCTACAACACACGCAACAATCTCGGGGTCGTCTACTACGCGACCGATCGTTTCGAGGAGGCAGCGCGCGAATGGCAGACGAACGTCGACGCCGGGGCGGAGAGGGTCATGTACCTGTCGAATCTCGGAGACGCCTACCGCCAGCTCGGCCGCGCCGACGAAGCCCGGCGGGCGTACGGGCGAGCCATCGAGCGGGGCCGGGAGCAGCTCCAGGTCGACATGGACAACGCCGAGGCGCGAGCCATGTACTCAATCGCGCTGGCAGGGAGCGGCCTCTGCGACGAGTCGCGCCAGAACGCCGCCCGGGCCAGGAACGATGAACCCGGGAATCCGACCCTCTGCTACTACGCCGCCATCGCAGCGGCCATCTGCGGAGATCGCGATGCGGCCGTTCTCCACACGAAGTGCTCCATCGAGGGCGGGATCAAGATCGACGTGATGACCAACCCCGACCTCAAGCCGCTGCTGGACGAGCCTTCACTGCAGGCGCTTCTCGATTAGCGTGCCACGATTCTCGACTCAGGCGGCTCTAATTCCCCTTTGCGATTCCCCCATCTTCGTCGATCGCGACGCCGGGGTCGACCCAGCGCACTCTCTTATCGTCGGCATCGAAGACTTCGACCTTGTACTTCCAGTAGCCGGGCGGAGTCGGGTTCTCCCGTTGGTCGGTATCGCCACTGTCGATGATCATCGTGTGCTGCTTGCGCATCCCGTAGCGTCCGCGTCCCTGGCCGTGGGGACTGCCCGGCGGGAACGGTCCCTTGATCTCGTTCTGAATTTCGAACTCGATCACCAGACGGCCACCATCGGGCACCGTATCGCGGACGATCTTCCAGAGGACCCTGTGTGGGCCAGAATTGCCCGGAGCTTTGATCGGCGCGATATCAGGCACCACCAAAAGTGATTCTGTTCCAGAGCACGAGATCGACACGGGGCGGGATTGTGGGACGACTCCCTTCTTCTGTGACGCGGGGGGTGATGGTTCCGGCTGCATGAGACACCTCCTCGTTAGGAGAACGCTTCGGAGGCAGGCGATCTGTCTCGCTGGGCATCCTTCTCAGCGCGTCCACCGGTTTGAAGAAACAAGCGCCATCGTCGCGCAGGACTCCGGTGCGTCTACACTCATCACATGGAGATAGTTGCAGCCTGTATACCACCGATCGTGGAATTGATACAAGTCCGCCGCAGTGGCGGGCCCTACTGGCAGGCGTTCAGGCTGGCGGCGGCGGTGGCATCGCGGAACGGGCTCCCGAACGTCGCGGTGGCGCAGGCGTTCTGTCCGCGGAACAGGAAGTAGACCGCGGCTCCGAGCGCCGGGTCGGGGCTCAGGTCGATGAACCGCGAGATCGTGAGGTCCTCCCCGAAACAGCTCCCCCCCGAGAAGCCGCTCACCGCATCGAGGTCGGAGATCGACCCGGAGAAGACGTCGTAGACCGTATCGACGCCGGCCTGCGGCGCCAGGGAGTCCCACTGCCAGCGCCAGAAGCTCGGGTTCTGCCGGGCCACGATGAAACCGGTCAACGGTCCCGGGCTGGCGATCACACCCGGGTCGGCGTCATCGCAGTCGGCACAGGCGAGGGCGCCGTCGCCGTCGCTATCGAACTCGTCGATCGGCACCACCCCGTCGCAGTCGTTGTCCACCCCATCGCACACCTCGGCGCCGGGCGCACCCGGCACGCAGGAATCGACACCGAGCGAGCAGAACCCCGTGGCGGCGCACTGCCCGAGCCCGCACGATGTGACGAACTGATCGACGAAGCCGTCGCAGTCGTTGTCGAGGTTGTCGCAGACCTCCCGGGAGTCCGGAACGTCCTGCATGCACTGCAGCGTGCCGCCCAGGCAGACGACCGTCCCGTCGGAGCAGACGCCCGGGCGCCCGGTGAAACAGAACCCGCCGCCCCCGGGATCCCCCTCGTCGACCGTGCCGTCACAGTTGTTGTCGAGGCCGTCGCAGATCTCCGGGTTGCCGGGGAAGACGGTTGCCTCGCCGTCGTCGCAGTCGAGGACGGGGTCGCCGGCGCATGCCGGATCGGGGGCGCGACCGAAGCCGTCCCCGTCGTCATCCAGGCAGCCGGCGGTGCGCAGGTCGGTCTCGTTGCGGGTATTGCCGGGGATGGTCAGCCATCGTGAGCGCGGGAACAACGGCGAGTCGGTCAGGATCCGCGCGCGCCAGCGATAGAACGTGCCGGGAGCGAGGCCGGGCATCAGCTCGTCGAACTCGACGGCGCTGCCGTCGAAGAAGTCGGGCGAGCCGGTGTCCATTTCCAGGGGGCTGAGCACCTGCCCCGTCCCGTCGAACGGCACGCCGAGCGGCTTCACTTCCCACAGCAGCCGGACGATCGCCCGTCCCGCGGGGGAGCGCGCCAGGATCTGCAGCCGGAACGAGCTGTCGGTGTCCGACTTCCCCAGCAGGTGGAGCGGACCGAGGCCGATGGGGGTCCCCTGCCGCGGGATCCGATGCAGGCCATCGCCCCCGCCGCCGTAATAGACGAACGCCCGTCCCTCGTCCACTTCCGGGAAGTCGTAGTCCGGCGCGCCGACGATGACGTCGCCGAAGCCGTCGCCGTTGACGTCGCCGGCGAAGGCGACGGAGGCTCCCAACCGCGCTCCCACCTGATTGCTCTCGACCTTCCAGTCGGAGAAGCCGGGGGTGCCGAAGATGCCGAACTGCAGGCCGAAGGAGCTGCCGAACCACGCTGCCGCGAGTCCCTCGCCGGCCTGGATATTGCCGAAGCCGGGGGCCCCGATGAGGACATCGCCGAGGCCGTCCCCGTTCAGGTCCCCGGAGGAGACCGAGGCCCCCAGCTCCGCACCGGCGACGTCCCCCTCGGCCATCCACCCGACGTTGGCGGGAGTCCCGTCGAGTCCCAGCCCCCCCAGGACCGCGTACCACACGAAGGCGGCGCCCTCGCCGGTCTCGCCATTCGTGAAGCCGGGCGCGCCGACGATCACGCTGCTCAAGCCGTTCCCGAGCAGGTCCCCCGCCATCGCGACCGATTCTCCGAGCCGGGCGCCGGGCTGATCGGACTCGGCCATCCAGGCGGCGTTCCCGGGCGTGCCGCCGGCACCGAACCCGGCGCCGCTCCCCATCCAGACGAACGCCGCCCCTTCTCCCGTCTCGGGGTTGCTGAAGCCGGGCGCGCCGAGGATCACGTCGCCGAAGCCGTCGGCATCGATATCCCCCGCCGAGCCGACCGACGTCCCGAGCTGCGCCCCGGCCTGGTCGGCCTCGGCGGTCCAGATCAACGACGGCGACCCGCCGGCCGAGCCGGCGTACAGGTAGGCCCGTCCCTCGTCGGCGTCCGGGGCGTCGTAGCGGGGAGCGCCGACGGCGACATCGCCGATCCCGTCTCCGTTCACGTCGCCCGCCGACGCCACCGAGAAGCCGAGCTGCCCGCCCGCCTGATCGCCACCCTGATCCCAGTCGGCGTTCGACGGCGTGCCGGCCGCGCCGAGGCCGGCGTCGTCCCCGAGCGCCGGGGGACCGCCATGCCAGGCGAAGACCCAGCCGGAGTCGATCAAGCCCTTCTCGTAGAGGGGAGCCCCGACGATGACGTCACTGAAGCCATCGCCGTTGAGGTCACCGGCGGAGGCGACCGCGCGGCCGAGCTGCGCGCCGCGCTGGTTGCTCTCGGCGGTCCAGGCCGGCGTGAAGAACAGCCCGCCGGACGAGCCGATGAAGACGAAGACCTTCCCCTCGGCAGGTTCGCCCCCGTCGAACAGCGGCGCCCCGACGATCACCTCGCTGTAGCCGTCGCCGTTCGTGTCGCCGGCCGAGGCGACGGCAAGACCGAGCTCCGCCCCGCCGTCGTCGCTGTCGAAGTTCCAGCCGGCATTGGTGACCGGACCGTCTCCCGCGCCGAGGTACATCGTCGCTGCCCCCTGCTGGCTGTCGGTGTCGGCGAATCCCGGGGAGCCGACGATCACCTCGCTGTAGCCGTCGCCGTTCACGTCCCCGGCCGTTGCCACCGACTTGCCGGTCTGGGAGCCGGCCGCCAGCGTGATCGTATTCCCGTCGGCATTCGCCGGCGTGCCGTTCGCGCCGAGGCCGGCGGGGCCGCCGAGCCACACGTACGCCCGTCCCATGTTGGAGAGCGGGGTCGAGT